>NZ_JBSRRO010000041.1:0-25321 GCF_055140965.1 Malaciobacter sp. | reverse complement strand
TAATTATATGTCACCAACTGAGTTTGAAGAGAAAATGTTACGATTAGAAATGGTTAGTTAAATTGAAAATTTTGTGTCCTATAAAGTGTTGACAGATCACTGATGGCAGGAAACTAAAAGTGGAAGCAGAAGAAGAAGAAGAACCAGGTAAAGTTTATTCTTTTCCCATTCAGCCAAAAGCTTGGGATTTTCAAGTTTTAATCGAAAAAATAGAAAAATAGCAAATAGGGTCAAATGATAACGATAACTTTTTGTGTTGTCTACTTATTACTGTAAAGTTGTCATAAAGCATCATTTCAATTAATGAAAGCATTATTAGCAAAACAGAATTATAATATTATTATCAACTGACCCTTATACTCTAATACTTTGTATCATATAAAAAGGAGAAAGAATGGCAATAAAATTATGCCCTATTGGTGGAAAAATAAATGCTTTTTTATTTGAAAATGAGAATATAAATTTACCTTTATCTCTTTTTTTATCAATTAGAATAGATTTAGAAGAGTTCCAATTTCAAAGTGAATTTGAAGATACGTGTATCCAGCTTGATTTTATTAAGATGAAGTTTAATTCTTTTTTGGATATAGAAAATAAAGAGATTGAGTTTGCTTTAAATCCTGAACATGGGTATGTTGATGGGTCTATTTATCTTGATAGCCAGCATGTGCCAGTTGATATTAGTAAGATAAGTTTTAGTCCATTTGATAAAGATAATATCAATGCTAAATTTAAGGGAGTGGTATTGTTTGATTATTGTGGTTATGAAGATTCAAATCAAGAGTTTATTATTGAAACTACTTTAAATTTTGAGAATATATTTATACCCTCTGATATAATTTCTCCAAGTACACAAAATCTTGAAATAGCCAAGAAAAAGCTTAGTGAGTTTTTTGCTATTAGTGAATTAACAGATCCAGTTATAGAAAATAATGGCTTTTGTGATGTAATTGCATTTCACAAGTTGGCATAATAATATAAAACTATTTTAAAAAAGAAACACAGTTTGAATATTGATTATAAACTAAATTCAAATATTGTATGCTAAGAGTTTAAATTTAAAAGTTGTATAATAAAAAGATAAATATTTAACTTAATTTTAGGATATTAAATGAGTAGTGAAGTTATTGCGTATGCAGTAGATAGAAAAAAGATTAAAGAGATATATGCTTGTAAAGATAAGAATTTTATTAGTGATTTTATGAGTGAATTTTGTGATGAGATTGAAGAGTTATCAGAGGATTTTGATGTAAATCCTAGTGATTTTGAAAGTAGGTTAGATTTAATAGTAAATGCTAAGCCTTATGGTGAAGATGATAATGTTTGGATTTACAACTCTTTATATGAGCTGTTTTGCCAAAAATATGGAGAGTTGATTGAGCATGAAGAGTTTATGTGTTATTTAGAAGATGCTATTGGTGATACACCAAGAACAGCTTTTTTACAAATTCCAGCAGATAAAGATTTTGAGGGTGCAGATTATTATAGTATTGCTTATGAAGATTTAGAAAAGCTAAGAGAGATATTTTTAACTAAGCCATCTTATGCAAATGAAGATTATTATATGGATGAGGTTAACAATATTTTTGATTTTGCAAAAGAAAATAAGAAAGATTTAGTGTTTTTCGCATATTGATTTTTATTATTATCTTCATATTAGACTTTTTCATATAATATAATATATTTTATGGAGGTATTTTATGATTTTTTATAAAAAAAATAGAGAGTTGGATTTAGATATTGGAAATCATCATATTGTTATTTGGCGTCGTTATGAAGCAATGGGTGCGCTAAATGATTTATTAATAGCAATTTGGTTTTTAATAGGTAGTTTTTTCTTTTTAAATGATTCTCTTATGCAAAGTGGTACTTGGCTATTTATAGTAGGTAGTGCACAATTAATCATAAAACCTCTAATAAAATTAATAAGTTTGATTCATGTAGCTCAAATTTATAATAAAAATTATAATAAAAACTATAATAAAAATTAAAATAAGCTGTTATACACTAATATACTATTAGATATTTCATTAATTTAAGAGTTTTAAATATATAATATTATATTGATAATAAATTTTAAATATGTTAATTTTTTAAATTTTACTTTTGTAAGTATTTTTAGATAAAAGAATCTTTCAATTCATAGATATTCCAACATTATTTTATTAATTAGTTATTAAAAATATTAAGGAATATTCTAATGAATATAGAACTAGATGATTCAAAAAAACTACTAGCACTTAATAAACCAAAAGGTTATATTGTTACGCGATCTGATGATCTTGGACGAAAAACTGTTTATGATCTTTTACCTGATTGGGTTTTTTCTGATGGTTGGATGCCAATAGGTCGTCTTGATTTAGAATCAAAGGGGCTTTTGCTATTTACAAGAGATGGAAAGATTGGTAATTTATTGACTAAACCTAAAAATTGTATTAAAGTTTATGAGATTTGGGTTAGAGGTCATGTAACACATGAGCATATTCTAAAAACTATAAAAGGTGTAGAGAGTCCTTATGGATTATTGAAAGCTTTAGAAGTAGAAAAAACAGGTATGGCTAAAGCAAAAACAAAACTTAGAGTAAAAATAGATGAGGGCAAAAATCGTCATATTCGTAGACTTTTTGGAAGTTTAAAAGACCCAAAATTTAAAACTTCATTGAAGGTTTTAAGTTTAAGTAGAGTAAGTATTGGTGATTTTAAGCTTGATATTAAAAGTGGTGAATGGCGTTTTCTTTCTATAAAAGAAGAAAAAGCATTAATGAAAAATTTATAAGAAACAAAAAGGAAATTATGTGTCATTTAAAGTATTTACTTTATCTCAAGAACTTTATAAAGCATTAGAAAAAAATAGTTATATTACTCCAACACCAATACAAGAAAAGGTGATTCCTCTTGTAAAAAAAGGTGCTGATGTCTTAGCACAAGCTCAAACAGGAAGTGGTAAAACAGCTAGTTTTGTTATTCCTGTATTAGAACTTTTAAAAGATGAAATAACATCTAAAAAATCAAAAATTAAGGTTTTAGTTTTAACGCCTACTAGAGAGCTTACTTTACAAGTTGCACAGACTTTTTCAACAATGAGTTCATTTTTCAAACACACACCTTTAATAGTTCCTGTTATTGGTGGAGAAAAAATTGGTGAACAACTTTTAAAGATACAAAAAGGGTGTGATATTGTAGTCGCAACTTCTGGAAGATTAATTGATATTATTGATAAAAAACAGATAGATTTATCACAAATTGAATATTTCATACTTGATGAAGCAGATAAAATGTTGGATTTTGGTTTTGCTGAAGAGCTTGATATTATTTTAAATGTGATTGCAAAACAAAGACAAAACCTTATGTTTTCTGCGACATATTCACCAAAAGTACTAGATATTGCTTCAAAAATAACTACAAAAGCTACAAATGTAAAAATAGAAAATACAAAATCATATGTAGAGCAAATAACACAAAGAGCTATTTTGGTAAATAAAGAGAATAAAAGTGCATTATTAAGACAAGTAATAAAGCAAAATCAGTTTAAATCAGTATTAGTATTTATGGCAAGTAAAAGAGCAGCTGATAACATAGCCGCAAAATTTAGAAAGTATGGTTTAGAAGCTGACTCATTTCATGGTGATTTGACACAAGAAGAGAGAATTTATACTCTTGATGAGTTCAAAAATAAAAAGATTAATATTTTGTTTTCAACTGATATAGCTTCAAGAGGATTGCATATAGAAGATATTGATTGTGTTATTAATTACGATTTGCCAAGAAGCACACAAACTTATATTCATCGTATAGGAAGAACAGCAAGAGCTGGAAAAAGTGGAGTTGCTATATCATTTTTAGATGATGAAAATTTAGATCATTTTAAACTTATAGAAAAAAGAAATGAGTTAGATATAAAAAAAGAGCAAATTGAGGGATTTGAGTTTAAAAGTAGTAAAAGTGCAAAGCAAAAAGGAAGCAAACCTGTTAAAGGTAAAAGAAAAAGTAAAAAAGATAAATTAAGAGAGCAAGGACTTAAATAAAACTATATGAGTGAAAAAAACAATATATTGCAAAAAATAAGATTGATAGATAAAGGTGTACTTTTTATGCTTTTAAGTGCTTTGATTTCAGCACTAAATGGAGCAGTAGCTAAAGTATTATCTGATAGTATGCATCCAATTGAGATAGTATTTTATAGGAATTTCTTAGGAATTTTGATACTTTTATATAGTTTCAAAAAGGTAAATGTTTTAATAGATAAGTCTAAACTGCACTTACTTTTTTTACGAGGTTTTTTTGGTAGTTTAGCTATGCTTTTATTTTTTTATACAATAGCAACTATTCCTTTGGGTGAAGCTGTTGTACTAAATAAAACATCACCTTTTTTTGTAACTATTCTTGCTTATTATTTAATGAAAGAGTCTATTGGTCTTAATACATTTTTTGCATTGATTATTGGTTTTTTAGGAATTGTATTTATTATGAAACCTTTTGGTGTTGAAATATCAATTGAACATATTATGGGTGTATTAGGAGGTTTTTTCTCTGCTGCTGCTTATGCAACTATAAAAAAAATCAAAGATATTTATGATGCAAGGGTTATTATGCTTTCTTTTATGGGAGTTGGTATAATTATTCCAATTGGATTTTTTTTATTTAGTTCATATGTTGAATTTAAAGTCTACACTGATATTTATATTTGGTTACTTATATTTTTTATGGCAATTATCTCTACTGCTTCACAATGGTTTTTAACTAGGGCATATAGTTTAAGTAAGGCTAGTATTATTGGTGTGATAAGTTATACAAATATACCTTTTGCTATTGGTTTTGGGGTTATGTTAGGTGATTCATTACCTGATATATATACATTTTTAGGTATTATTCTTATTGTAATAGGTGGGATTTTAGTTAGTAAAAAAGGTAAAAAATGAAAGTAAATATTCCTGGAAAGCAAGAAATAGAGATTGAAAATATTGTATTTGATTATAATGGTACGATTGCTATTGATGGTAAACTAATTGATGGTGTTAAAGAGAATATAAATAAACTTTCAAATGATTTTAATTTTTTTGTGATTACTGCTGATACTTATGGAAGTGTTGAGCAAGAGCTTAAATCAGTAAATTGCAAAATTATCAAGATTGAAAAATCTTCACAAGATATAAGTAAAGAAAAGTTTATAAAAGAACTAGGTTCAAATACTGCTTTGTGTGTTGGCAATGGAAGAAATGATAAATTGATGTTAAAAGAGGCTATTTTAGGTATTGCAATTTTGCAAGATGAGGGTATATGTACACAGACATTGTTAAACTCTGATATTTTAGTAAAATCTATTTTGGATGTTTTTGGGTTTTTAAATGATAAAAATAGGCTAATAGCCACATTGAGAAATTAAAAGTAAGATATAAGTAGCAAAAAATGCTACTTAAAAAGTCTTATAGACCTGTAACGTTTTCTGCTTGAGGACCTTTTTGACCTTGTCCTAACTCAAAAGTTACTTCTTGACCATCATTTAATGATGCTCTATCATATCCATTAGTGTTGATTTGACTATAGTGTACAAATACATCTTTCCCGCCGTCTTTTTGTTCGATAAAACCGAAACCTTTTTCACTATTGAACCATTTTACAGTTCCGTTTACTAATGTTGCCATTGTAATTCCTTTGTTGTTTTGTGTTAAAAGTATAATATGAGAAATTCTTTTAGATTGATTGTACTGTAACTATAAGTTGTCAATATAACGCAGACTAAAGATGTAACTCGAACCATCTTTTGTTGGTAACAGTATACATGAATTTTTCACTTATAATCTTAAAATAAACTTAAATTTCAATAAAAATAGATTAATTTGAAATTTATTTAGCTTTGTTATACTGAATAGATATTTAAGATAATATTTATTTTGAATAATATTAAATGAAAAAAAACAAAGGAAGCAAATGGCGAAAAAAAATTACAACTATGAGAAAAGAGCAAGAGAGATAGAAAAACAAAAAAAGAAAGAAGAGAAGCTTAAGAAGAAACAAGCTAAAAATAATCCAGAAAATGTAGAAAATAATGAAGAGATAGAAAGTATAGAAGATAAAGAGTAGTTTTATAGTTTTATTTTAAAAATGATAAAATTCAAATAAAAAGAGAATAATGTTTGATAGCAATGATTATTGGGAAGAAGAGTTTAAAGATTATAAAGCAAAAGAGTTAAACTCTATTTATTTTGATAACTGTACTTTTATTAACTGTACTTTTTCAAGTGCTACTATTAGCAACTGCAAGTTTACAGAGTGTATATTTGTTAGTTGTGACTTATCTCTTTGTATTTTAAAATCTTCTACTTTTAATGATGTAACTTTTAAAAAGTCTAAACTTATTGGTATTTCTTGGAGCAATTGTGAAGAGCCTTTTGATATAAGTTTTATTTCTTGTAATATTTCTCAAAACTCTTTTCATTTACTTGACTTAAAGAAAATGAAATTTGTTGATTCAATCATTAAAGATAGTGGGTTTGAAGAGTGCAATCTTGAAAAAACTGTTTTTGAAAGATGTGATTTAGAACTTACCACTTTTTATAAAAACAACTTAAATAAAGCAAATTTTCAAACTTCAAAAAATTACTTAATAGATCCTACTCAAAATAGTATAGAAAAAGCTGAGTTTTCACTTCCTGAAGTATTGAGTTTTTTAAGTTTGTTACCTATAAAAATTAAATGAGATTTGAAAGATAGTAAAATATCCCAAATTGGGATATTATTTACTTTTTATTTGAAAAATCAAATGAATCAATATGCTCATCTATATGTTGTGCCAATAGATTTTTATACTCTTTTGTAAAGTACTCTATAATCTCTTCTTTAGCATTTTTCATATCTTGTGCAGAATCAAAATCCGTTGCTGCAACCCATGCATTGAATCTTGCTAGTCCATACATAAAAGAAGCACTAGCTTCTCCTGGAGTTATCATCTTTTCACTCATTTGATTATTTGCTAAGATTATGTGTTCATCAGCTCTTTGTACAAATGCTTCTTTATTATTCATGATTAATATCCTTAGTTTATTTTTCTGGATTTTAGCAAAATTAACTTAAATAGTTCAAAATTTAGATAAAATACAAAAATATTAATTAAATGATTGATAAATTTAAGCAAAGAGAAACTATGAAAAAAGTATTTAAATTAGAAGATGAAAAAAAGCATCCTGATAGAGTTATAGAAGCAATAAAGCATGAAGTTAGAAAGTATATAAAAAGAGAAAAAAAGAAAACTTTACCTGAGGGTGTTGATTTTTGGAAGTTTGAATGTAAAAGTGCAATTGATGATGAAGAAGTAAAAGAGATTGAATTTTTAGAAATTACAAAAGCAATTGATGAAGCTTCTATTAAAAAAGCAAAAACTTTATATTTAGAGATTATCGCAACAAATGGTTATAAAGAAAAAAAAGAGAATAATGAAGAGACTGAAACAGAATAAAGAGTTTTGTTTATGAAAGAGAAGATTTATTTAATTCCTGGGCTTATGACAGATGAAAGACTTTGGCAAAGAATTACTCCTTTATTAAAAGAGTATGAGTTAATTCATATTTCTATTCCTGCAAGTACAGATTTTGATAAAATGAACGAGTTTTTAAAAAAGAAATTTGAAAGTGAAAAAAAAGTAAATCTTTTGGGTTTTTCTCTTGGAGGATATATTGCAACATATTTTGCAATTAAAAATCCAAGTTTCATAAATAGGCTTTTTATAGTTGCTGGAACACCAAGTGGTACAAATGAAATAGAAATAAAAAGAAGAAAACAAAAACTTCTTCAAATAGAAAAAAAAGGTTTTTCTACACTCTCTTATGAAAAAGCATTATCTTTAGTAGAAGAAAAAAACAAAAACGACAAAGAGTTAATCAATATTATGATTGATATGTTTACAAAGCTTGGTGAACATGAGTTTACTTCTCAGCTTACAAGTACTTTTTATAGAAAAGATTTACATAAAGAGTTGAAAAATTTGAATTTTTTGATTTATTATTTTTTTAGTAAAAAAGATAGACTTTTAAATCATAAATCTATTGAAAAATTAGAGCAAATGAATTTGAAACATCTAAGAGTTATTTTAAGAGATGGCACAAGCCATAATATTCCTTTAGAGGATCCTTTTACTTTAACAAAACATATAAAAGAGTGGATGAAAAGCAGTTTAATCTAAACTAAACTGCTTTTTGTAGTTTTCTTCAAGTGGAGTTTTATCTTTATAGCTAATAATATCTCCTATTTTAATTTCAATAATTAAATTTTCTGTTCTTTTTTCAATTGCTTCTTTTAAAACATCATTTGCATTTGATTTTATATAAACAGGCAAAATATCAAGTCTATTCTTAAGAGCAATTATTCTTGAGCCTTCTTTAAAACTACTAATTGGAGTATTTTCTTTATTTCTAGTACCCTCAGGAAAAATAAATATTGAGTGATTATTTTTTACTACTTCTTTTGTCTTTTTAAAGAAAGAAGACATATTATTTGATTCTCTATCAAGTAAAATTGTACCAGCATTTCTTGTGAATGTTCCAAAAAATGATGAGTTATATAACTCTTTTTTTGCAACCCAATATCCTTTTATATCACTATTTTTTAAAGTTTGTTCTATTATTAAAGGGTCAATTATACTTCTATGATTTGAAATCAATAAGTATTGTCCTTGAGTTGGGATTTTCTGTTTATTTTCTATTTGTACTTTAATATTTAGTTTTGATAGAAGTTCTTCTGAATAATTTAATCTTAAATCCATTTTTTCTTTAGAAGTTTTAGTTTTTTTTAGCTTTATTCCATACTTATTGGTTAAGTACATAGCATATATTGCCATTTTTATTTTTTTTAGATTCAAAATATTGTAACTATCCCTTTCATTTTTTTCATTATTAAATCATAAATTTACTTTTAATTTGATTAGTATTAAATACTTGATTGATTTTAAATACAAAAGTTATAGAATGCCCTTCCTTTCATAATCTATTTATACTAAAAGAGTATAATTAAGTTAGAATTGAAATTTATGGAGGATAAGATGAGTAAAGTGAAAAATGTAGTTGTTGCTATTGATACTTCAATCATGGCAAATGAGGTTTTAAAAAGAGCTTTTGACTTTGCAAACAAAGATATAGTATTGCATATTGTTCATTGCATTGATATTCCTTGGATAAATAAATTAAAAGAGAAAAAAGATATAGTACTTCAAACAAAAAGAAAATTAAAAGAGAGTATTAAAAAACTAAATAAAGAAAATAAGCCTTTTAAATTAATTGTTAAAAAAGGAACACCCTCAACTGTTATTGTAAAAGAAGCAAAAAAATTAGATGCAAAATTAATAATAATAGGTGCATATTCAAAAGAGAATTTAAAAACAAAAATTTTAGGTTCAAATGCTCATAATATTGCACAAAAAAGTAATTTACCAGTTTTAATAGTAAAAAATATGTTTATAGAAAAGTATAGTAGTGCAATTGCATTTACTGATTTATCTAAAGTATCTAAAAAAAGTATAAGATTTACACAAAAGTTTTTTAAAGATTTGGATATAAAGCTTGTGCATGCTTCTAAAAAAATAAGTGAGTTTGCCTTGGATTTTTATAAAATAAATGACCAAACTGACTTTTTGATTAAAGAAGCAAAAAAACAAAAAGAAAAAGAAATTGATAAGTTTAAAAAAGATATTTGTATAAATGATATTGAAGTCTTAGAAGAGTCAGGTTCATATAATGAAGCTTTACTTTCATATGCAAACAAAGAAGATAAAGATCTAGTTATATTAGGTTCAAGAGGAGTTAAAACAGCAAGTTCTATGTTGTTTGGTTCTAAAAGTTCTTTTTTGATGAAATCTGTCTCTTCTGATGTGTTAGTTTACGTTCCACTTACAAAATAAGTCATAAGCAAAAATCAACATATTATTGACTACAATTTTGTTATGGAAAAAATAGAACTAATTAATAAAAAATTTTTAAAAAAAGATTTGATTTTAACAATAGCAAAATATCAAATCTATTATCAAATGGCACTTGGGGTTTTGGTTAAAGAGACTTGTTTTGATAAAAATGAGATAGAAAAGAAGTTAAAGCAACTGCAACTTGATATTGATGTTGAAAATATCTTAAATGTAATGATAGAGCTTATTGACTCTTTTTATAATGATGATGAGTTTGAAATCATATTTGAAGATAATATAAAAGTAAATGCTTTTTTGCATTGTTTAAAAGACTTTATTGAAAAAAATGATGATTTAACTAATAAAGAGAAAGTTCATACTTCATATAAAGAAAAAATAATGAATGATGCTTTTTTTGATGCAAAAATGCAGTTACATTTTGATGATGAATTAAAACATAGAGTTACATATTGGGAAGAGTTAATTACAGAAAAAATAGCAGATGAAATAAAAGAGTCTGCTTTAAATATTATTAAAAGGTAAAATCAATGAAATCATTAATTTTAAGTATGTTATTACTTTTATCTTTAAACGCAGGAATGAATAATAATGAAGAAGAGTTAAAAGAAAAAATAAAAGCAATGTCTGTAGAAAAGTTTGCTAGAATCTTAGCAAATAAAACTGCAAGTGCTGTTCCAATTAAGATTGATGCAATCACAACAGTTACTAAAGTTATAGCTTTAGAAAATAGTGTAACTTATTTTAAAAGTATTGATTTAAATCATGAAATGATGAAAGGTAAATGGGAAAATAAATCAGAATATTTTAAAACTGTTATGTTTGATCAAGATTCAAAAATAGTATGTAGAGTGGACTTTTTAAATCATATGATTGTAAATAAAGGCTTAGTGTTAAAATATTATTACACAGATACAGAATATAGACCTTTATTTAGTTATACTGTAAATAAACAAGATTGTTTAAAGCTTGAGAACTAAAGAGTTTAAAGAATTTTCAAATTCTTTTTTTAAACTCTTATATTTTTGTTCCCTTTAAGTTTATGTGACTATAATCTGCATTCAACTTAACGCGGAATAGAGCAGTCAGGTAGCTCGTCGGGCTCATAACCCGAAGGTCACAAGTTCAAATCTTGTTTCCGCAACCAATCAAAAAACTTACTTAAAATTTAAATCAAATTCTTCCCGTTATTTCTATTAAGTGAAATCCAAATTGAGTCTTAACCGGTCCATGTATTTTATTTAAATCTTTACTAAATACAACATCATCAAACTCTTTTACCATATCACCTTTTTTAAACATTCCAAGTTCACCACCTTTTTTGCCTGATGGACATTTTGAAAACTTTTTTGCAGCTTTTTCAAAACTTATTTCTTTATTATTTATCTCTTTTTGTATCTTTTTTGCTAACTTTTCAGTATTTACTAAAATATGTCTTGCTGTTGCTTGTTTTGCCATATAAAATCCTTTTCAAAGTAAATAGTAGCTAAAAGATTTTTTAAGTATAATTATATGAATGAATAAACTACCAATATATGAAATCTTAGATGATTTAAAATCAAAGCTAAGAACAAATAAAACAGTTATTTTACAAGCAACAACGGGTGCAGGTAAAAGTACAGTTGTTCCTACAGAACTTTTAAATGAAACTTTTTTAAAAAATAAAAAAATCATAGTTTTAGAACCAAGACGAGTAGCTGCAAGAGTTATTGCAAATAAATTAGCACAAAATCTAGGTGAAAAAGTAGGGCAAACAGTAGGCTATGAGATTAAACTTGATAGTTGTGTTTCTAAACAAACAAAAATATTAGTTCTAACAGAAGCTATTTTGATTAGAAAAATACAAGCAAATCAAAGTATTGATGATATTGGTTTAATAATTTTTGATGAGTTTCATGAAAGAAGTATTTATACAGATTTGTCATTGGCTTTTTCTTTACAAATAAAAGATTATTTAAGAGATGATTTGAAGCTTTTAATAATGTCTGCAACATTAAATAGCAAAAAGTTATCTAATTTTTTAGATGCACCTATAATAACTTCAATTGCAAAAAATTATGAAGTAAAAAGTATATATTTAAATCCTGATGTAAAACAACCAAGTTATAGTGATACTTCTTTGGTAGTTGATACTATTTATAAAGCTTTAAGAGATAGTAAAAAAGATATTTTAGTTTTTTTAGCTGGTGTAAAACAGATAAATGAAGTAAGAAGTAGTTTAAATATAAGTGAAGATATCTTAGTATTGCCTTTGTATTCAAATCTTGATAAAAAGCAACAAGATGATGCAATACAAGAACAAAGTAAAAGAAAAGTAATACTCTCAACAAATATTGCACAAACCTCTTTAACTATAAAAGGAGTTAATGTAGTAATTGATACAGGACTAGAAAAGGTTTCAAAATATGATAGTTCAAATGGTATGAACCATTTGAACTTAAGTTTTATTTCTTATGAATCATCTATTCAAAGGCAAGGTAGAGCTGGAAGGTTAGAAGATGGAGTTTGTTATAAGTTGTGGCATGAGTCAAAACTTTTAGAAAAAACATCAAAACCAGAGATTTTAAGAGTAGATTTAACACAAACTCTTTTGGAGCTTTCATTATGGCAAATAGACAGTTTTGATGATTTAAATTGGTTAGATATACCAAATGAGACATCTATTTTACATGCAAAAGAGCTTTTAATAAGTCTAAATATGATTGATAAAGAGTATAAAATTACAACTTTTGGTAAAAAAGCCATAAGTTTGGGAATTCATCCTAGATTTGCCTATATGATTTTAAAAGCAAATGAGCTTGGATTTGCTTATGAAGCTTGTATTTTAGCATCAATTTTAAATGCAAATAGTTTACAAGGCGATATCTTATCTACTTTTATAGATTGTTATGAAAAAGATAAAAACTCAATACTTTTAAAAGAGGCAAGACAATACTTTATAAAATTAAAAAAATTTGAGTTTATTAAAAAAGAGAAATTCTCTTATGAACTTTTGGGCGTATTAGCTTTATATGCTTATCCTGATAGATTAGCAAAATTAAGAGAAGAAAATGATACAAGATACAAGCTTAGTAATAGTAAAGGTGCAAAACTTCATAAAGATAGCTATTTGTTTAATGAAGTTTTTTTAGTTGTAGTTAATATAAATGCTAAAGCAAAAGACTCTTTTATAAATCAAGCTTTAAAAATTGAGTTTAAACATATAAAAGCGTATTTTAGTTCACATATAAAAAAAGAACAAAAAGTAAGTTTTGATAAACAAAATAATAAAATTATATCAAGAGAAGAGATTAGTTTTTTAAATTTACAATTAGATTTGAAACCTTGTAAATTAGATGATTCAAACTTAAATGAATTGATAATAAAAATTATTAAAGATGAAGGTTTAGAGCTATTAAATTGGGATAAGAAATCTCTTTTATTAAAACAAAGAGTTGATTTTATAAACTATCATGATAAAAGTCTAAAGTTTCCTTCTTTTGAAAAAAAACATTTATTAGATAGTTTAGATGAGTGGTTAGGTATATATTTAAATAATATAAAAACAATAGAGCAGTTAAAGAAATTGGATTTATATAATATACTACTTAATCTTTTATCTTGGCAACAACAACAAAGTTTAGATGAGTTAGTACCTGTCTTTTTTGAAGCACCAAGTGGTTCAAAGATAAAAATAGATTACTCAAATATTGAAGTTGCAAAATTAAGTATAAAAATACAAGAGATATTTGGAGTATATGAAACACCAAAAGTTTTAAATAATAAACTTGCTTTACAAATTGAGTTATTAACTCCTGCTCAAAGACCAATACAAATTACTTATGATTTGAAAAGTTTTTGGGAAAACTCTTATGATGAGGTAAGAAAAGAGCTTCGTGGTAAATACAAGAAGCACTATTGGCCACAAAACCCTTATGAAGCACAAGCTACAAATAAAACAAAAAAGATGATGAAATAGTATCAATACTTAGTTTATAAATTTATAAGTTATTTAATGTATTATTGTTAAAATATAAAAGTTTTAATTTTCTATAAAATATAAGGAATAAAAATGAAGAAGACAATATTTTTTGTTATGATTATTCTTGCAAGTAATTTATTTGCTTCTTTTAAAGCTTCGAAAATAGTTGAAGCAAAAAGCATAATTTGGGGAATGGATTTTTATGATAAGAGTAAAGCAATAGTCAGTTTTAAAAATGGTTTTTTTGCTGTTTTAGATACAAATAGTAATACCTTGAAATATATTAAAAAGTTAGATGTATATGAAAAAGGACAGGCTGGGTTACTTGATGTAAAAGCCTCTTTAAATTTTAAAAATGATAATACAATATTTTTTACATATGTTAAAAATATAGATAATATGGGTGTGACTACACTTGCAAAAGCAAAATTAATAAATGAAAAACTTGTTAATATAGAAGATATTTTAGTTACTAAAAGTGCAACAAATACTACAAGACATTTTGGAAGTAGAATAACTTTTGATGAACATCATATCTATTTTAGCGTTGGAGATAGGGGAGAAAGAGATAATGCTCAAACCTTAAGCAATCATGCAGGATCTATTATAAGATTGAATTTAGATGGTACAGTGCCAAAACTAATCCTTTTTTTTACAATAAAGATATTTTAAAAGAGATTTATAGTTATGGGCATAGGAATCCTCAAGGGCTTTTTTATGATAAAAATACAAAAATCCTTTTTTCAAATGAACATGGTCCAAGAGGTGGAGATGAAATAAACATAATTAAAAAAGCACAAAATTATGGATGGCCAAGAGTATCTTTGGGAAAAGAGTATTGGGCTCCTATTAGTGTAGGTAAAACTCAAGAAAAAGGCTTGATTGATCCTATTAAACATTATACTCCTTCAATTGCACCAAGTTCACTAATAGTTTATAGTGGAAAAAAATACAAAAGTTTAAAAGGTGCATTAATTTCTACAGCATTAAAACTAACTCATATAAATATTATAAGATTAGATGAAAATCTTAAGCCAATAGATGAAAAAAGAGTTTTTAGTAAACTAAATGAAAGAATAAGAGTAGTAACAGAAGATATTTCTGGAAATATATATTTTGCAACTGATAGTGGAAATATATATAAAATAGTAGAAGTTAAAGAGAAAACTCTTTAACTATTTACTTATTTAATTGAGCACTTTTTAGTGATACTACATAAAGGACAGAAGTTTATAACTCCTGCTAATAGAGGTATTACACCTAAGAAAAACCAAGGATTTTGAATAATAACTCCAATAGTAATTAGTACTACTCCTACTATAATTCTTATTGGTCTACATATTCCTCTAATCTTTTCATAGATATTCATATATTATCCTTTGTTATAAAGTTAATATAATTATATCTTATGTATTATTAAGTAAATTTGATAAGAAAAACTTATTTAATAGATTTTATTTTTGCTTATATATTTTTTTCTAATTCATTTTTATTTTTGTATATTTGTTTAGGTCTAAATTTTAAAAAATCATCTAAATAATTTTCATAATCATATTTATATGTAGATAGTTTTATTTTGATTATTACATCTTCTTTTGTATTATAGTTTATATCTATTGTGTAAATTGGTTTTAAAAAAGGAGTTGTATTGTACTTTGATTTTAAAGATAATATGGTTTGTCTTAAAGTTTTAAAATCTACATCTACAGTATTTACATACTCTTTTAGTTTTTTTCTTGTTTGTTTTACATATTGGTCAAAATCAAAATCATTGCTTACAATGTATTTAAACTCAATATAATCTAAATCTATGATTACTTTATGGATAATTTCTGATTCATTTAATGTTTTATTTTCAAGTGAAAGTAATTGACCTGTTTTTTGATTTTTATATATTGTTTTAAATAGATTAACTTTTGTTATCTTGCATATTTCATTTGGTGTATCCTTAAAATAAAATTCCATCCCCTCATATATAGTTGTTAAAACAGATGATTTATAAGCTAAACCTAAAAATATATTGTTTAATTGCTCTTTTATTGAAAAAAGTAAAATTAGTATTAATGCCGATAATACAGGTACTATAACAGTTAAATTATTTTGAGATATAATAATAAATGAACTCAATAAAAACAGTATCATATATACTTTAAGTAAATTTTGTCTTTTCAAATTTAGTGTTGCTTCTAAATTTATTTTTTTTAATTCTATTTTGGTTTTATTTATTTTACTTTTGTGATATCGATTTAAAAAGATGATATGAATTATATAAATCACCAGTAATGTTACTACTAATAATATCAACTTACTATAATCAAAATTATTTAATAAATTTAATAAATTTTCTAAATCTGTAAATAAATTTTTTAAAATATTCATTTTATTATTCCACGCTTTATATTTATTATGTATTATACTTTAAAATCAATATTAAAAAAGTTTAATTACTTAACATTTTACTTTTTGTTATATTTATCTCTTTTTTTGATATAGATGATTGATAAACAATTACTTCAACTCCTTCTTGTATAACTTCTTGAAAAGTTTCATAATATTTAGGATCAATCTCTTTTGCAATTTTAAACTCTTTATCATCTGTTCTTTGAATAACATATAACATTACAGCTCTATGACCTTCTTTTACCATATCTCTTAATTCATTTAAATGTTTTGTTCCTCTACTTGTAACTGCATCTGGAAAAGCCAATGTATCATCAAGTTTTAAGCTTACGCTTTTTATTTCTACATAGCACTTTTTATTATCATGGTCATTTTCTAAAAGTATATCAATTCTACTGTTTTTACCATATTTTTGTTCTGGTTTTAAGCTATCATAACCTTGAAGTTCTTTTATTTTTCCATTATTTATTGCTTCAATTGCTATTTTATTTGCAACTGTTGTATTTGTACATATTAAATTATTTTCCATTTGTGTAAGTTCTAATGTATATTTTAATTTTCTTTTTGGATTGTCATGGTAAGTAACCCAAACTGGACAGTCCTGTTCAATACAAGAAGTCATAGCACCACTATTTGGAACATGTGCAGTTATCTCTTCTCCTGTATCTAATTTAATATCTGCTAAAAATCTTTTATATCTTTTTATTAATTTTCCCTCATATAATTTATCAAATTTCATAACTTGCCTTTTGTTTTTCTTATTTTATATAAATTTACTTATTTATATCTAAAGTAATTAAAAACATCTATAAAAAGTAAATATAAGAAAAATTAGTGATATACTTCGTTTATGGAAAAAATAATATATAAACTATTTGTAGATGGAAGTGTCAATCCTCAAAAAAATATTGGTTTTGGGGCATATCTTTTTTGCAAAGAATTAAACACTTGCAAAGAACAAAAAATATTTACAAAAAAATTTGAAGACACTTCTTCTACAAAATTAGAAGTTCAAACATTTATTTGGGCTGTAAAGCAAATTGATTGTAGTGAAAAATTTATAGTTTATACAGACTGTCAAAATATTTTATCACTACTAAATAGAAGAGAAAAGTTACAAAATAGTAATTACACCACAAAAACAGGTAAAAAAGTTAAAAACGAAGAACTTTACAAAGAGTTTTTTTTACTTTATGATAAATATGATTTTGAAATTATAAAAGTAAAAGGACATAAAAAAGCATCGACAAAAGATGAAATAGATGATTGCTTTTTTTTAGTTGATAAAGAATCAAGAGCAAAACTAAGAAATGAAATAATTTTATAATATTGTTATTATTTTATATTTTGGTTATAATTATACCAATTTAAAAAAATTGGTTTTATAAATATAATTCTACCAAAAAGACTTAGTCTGAACTAGTACAATCTACTTTTAATACCATAATTTAAAGATTTCAATAATAAATCATTAAGGTATTATATGTCTCAAGAAAATAACTATAGAGTAAAGTATCAAACCATTGAAATTGGTACTTTAGATATTCACTTAAAAACTTTAAAAGATAAACAACAATTTTTTGATAAAGATGATATTGCACAAAAACTTGGAATTTCTTCTGCACAGTGGCCAATCTTTGGTATTTTATGGGAGGCTGGGGAAGTACTGGCCAATTTAATGTTAACTTATGAAATAGAAGGTAAGCGTATTTTAGAACTAGGTTGTGGTCTTGCTTTGGCAAGTATGGTTTTAAATTTAAGAGGTGCAAATATAACAGCAACAGATTATCACCCAGAAGTAGCAAGTTTTTTAAAATATAATAGCTTATTAAATAGTAAAAAAGATATTCCATACTTTCAAGCTAGTTGGGATGATAAGGTATCAATTGTTGAAAAATTTGATGTTATTATAGGAAGTGATGTTTTATATGAAAGAACCCATGTAAATTTACTTTCATCTTTTATTGAACTTTATGCAAATGAAAAATGTGAAATAATTATTATAGATCCTGCAAGGGGAAATCATAATGCATTTTGTAGAAAAATGGAAACATTTGGTTTTTCTTCAAGAAATGAAAAACCAATAACAGATTATTTACCAAAAGCTTTTAAAGGTAAAATCCTATATTTAAATAGATAATTTATTACTAAAAGTTACTATATAGGACAAAAATTGTCTTAAAATAAAAATTAGTTTCTTTGTATAATAATTCTTTCAATCAAATAGGAGTATTCTTTACTTATCAAAACAATAATTTACAAAAGGATAACAAAATGAAACATGAATTAATGACTTTACCTTATGAGAAAGATGCATTAGAACCATTAATGTCAAAAGAGACTTTAGAATTCCATTATGGGAAACACCATCAAACATATGTAAACAAATTAAACGAACTTATTGCTGGTAGTAAACATGAAGACTCTTCTTTAGTTGATATTATCAAAGATTCTGAAGGTGGAGTTTTTAATAATGCTGCTCAAGTATTTAATCATGATTTCTTCTGGAATGGATTAACTCCAAATGAGACATCAATCTCAAAAGAGTTAGAAGATGCAATAGTTGCAAATTTTGGTTCAGTAGAAGAGTTTAAAACAGAATTTACAAATAAAGCAGTAACTCACTTTGGTTCAGGTTGGGCTTGGTTAGTTAAAGATGAAGCTGGAAAATTAAGTATTATTTCTACTTCAAATGCACAAACTCCAATTACTGAAGGTTTAACACCATTATTAACATGTGATGTTTGGGAACATGCATACTACATCGACTGTAGAAACGCAAGACCAGCATACTTAGAAAACTTTTGGAAACTAGTAAACTGGGATTTTGTTGCACAAAATCTAACTAAATAATTACTTATAAAGAGTCATATCTTCTTTGACTCTTTATATTCATGTATTGCTTTTACTGCTTGTACAGCTGCTGGAAGTAATGCTTCACTTAAAGCAGGGTGAATATATAACATCTCCTTTAAATTTCTAATATCATTTTGAAGATGCATTATTGCTAAAACTTGATGTATCATAGTAGCACTTTCATATCCAATTAGATGACAACCCAAAATTTCATATGTATCTGGATTTAGAATAAATTTAGTTCTTGGATATTTGATTTTTAGTGCTTGAGCTTTTGCACTTGCAAGCCAACTTGTAGTTGATGTAACATATTTTATATTTTGTTCTTTTGCTTTTTTTTCTGTTAATCCAACACTTGCAACTTCTGGATGACTAAATACAGCATGGGGCATGTATTTGAATTTTAAAGGCTCTTTTTCATCTTCAAATAACATTTTAAATAGGTGATTCATTTCAAATGCAGCAGCGTGTTGAAGCATATGCTCTCCACTTGCATCACCTACTACATAAACACCTTCAACATCAGTTTGAAAAAACTCATCTCTTTTAATAAAACCTTTTTCATTTAATTTTATATTAGTATTTTCAAGTTTTAAAGTATCAGCATTTGAAACTCTTCCTATTGCAAAAAGTAAAGCATCATTTTTATATGTTTCATCATTATCTAACTCTATTTCAAAAGAGTTGTTTTTATATAATGCATTTTTAATAGATATATTAAATTTTACATTTACATTTTTGCAGTATTGTTCTTTGAAAATTTCACTTATTTCTTCATCTTCATTTTCTAAAAGAGTATCACCTCTTACTAATTGCGTTGTTTCTACTCCAATTGCATCAAAAAAGTTTGCTAATTCACAAGCTATAAAACCACCTCCAACTATTGTTATAGAATCAGGTATCTCTTTTATCAAAGGAAAAATATCATCACTTGTCCATGCATTTTCAAAAGGAACTTTTGTTGGTCTTGTTCCTGTTGCAATTATTATTTTAGGTGCAGTTAGTTTTGTGTTGTTTACTTTTACTATTTTATTATCTAAAAAGCTTCCTTCACCTTTGAATATAGTTACATTATCATTTAATTTCTTTTTATAATTTTCTTCAACACTGTAAATATACTCATTTGTGCGTTTAAATATCTCTTCTTGGTCTATATTATCTATTATTGCTCTAATAAAGTGCTTTTTTGATTCTTTTATTTCTCTAATTTTTTGGGCATAGCCTATTAGAAGTTTTGAGGGAACGCAACCTCTATTTGGACATGTACCTCCAAGAGTTAATTTTTCTATTAATGCTACTTTTTTACCTAGTTTTCCAGCTTTTGCAGCAATATTACTAGCTCTTCCTGCTCCAATTATTATCAAATCAAAATTTTGCATATCGTATCCTTTTTTAAAAACTATTTTTCCACAAATATCTATTAAAATAATTCTAACAAATAAAAAGGATTTCAACGTGAAAAAAACATTAGTTTTACTTCTTTTGATGATAAATTTACTTTTAGCTACACAAATTTCAGCTTTTAATGAAAGTGAGTTAAAAGAGTTTAAAAATCACATACCTTTTAAAATAGAAAAAGGTATTTTAAAAGTCAATGCATTAGGTGGTTTTGCAGATGGAAAATATAAGCTTGAGAAGATTAAAAGTAAAAAAATAGATAATAATTTATATAAATTAACTTTAGGTTTTGAAAAGAAAAAGAATAAATTCATAAGATTAAAACAAAAAAGAGTAATTTTTATTTTATATAATGATAAAAAAATATGGATTAAGTTTAAAGATAAAATATATAAGTATAACTTATTTATAGATAAATATATCATAGAAGATAAAATATTTTATAAGCAAAAAAGGAGTACACTAAATGCAAAGATAGATAAGATGAACTTATTATTATCTTTTAATTGAATTATAAAGGAGTAAAATGTTGTCAAATTTAAAAGGCGACTTTTTTGGTGGTTTAACAGCTGCAATTATTGCATTACCTTTAGCTTTAGCCTTTGGTGTGGCAAGTGGTGCTGGTGCAGTTGCTGGACTATATGGAGCAATAATATTAGGTTTTTTCGCTTCTTTATTTGGTGGTACTTCTTCTCAAATATCTGGACCTACTGGTCCAATGACAGTTGTTGTTGCAAGTGCTATTGCAATGTTTCATAATGACATTAATGCAGTAATGAGTGTTGTGCTTCTTGCAGGTCTTTTTCAGATTCTATTTGGAGTTTTAAAAATAGGAAAATTTGTAAGATATATTCCTTATCCTGTGATTTCTGGATTTATGAGTGGAATTGGAGTTATTATTATAATTTTACAAATTAATCCTTTTTTAGGAGTTGATTCTGAAAGTTCTGTGTTAAAAACTATATATGAATTATCATCAACTTTTACGAACTTAAGCTTTGAAGCATTGATATTGTCTTTTTTTACTTTGTTAATTATGATTATAACTCCAAAAAAAATTGCAAGTTTAGTGCCTCCTGCACTTTTAGCATTAACTACTATGACAATAATTAGTGTATTTTTTAGTTTTGATGTAAAAACAATAGGTGAGATTCCAACTAGCTTACCAGAGTTTACAATGCCAGTTTTTGAATTTTCAAAATCTAAAGATATAATTCTTTTAGCAATTACTTTAGCGCTTTTAGGAACAATTGATACTTTATTAACATCATTGGTTGCAGACTCAATTACTAAAACTAAACATAGTTCTAATAAAGAGTTAATAGGGCAAGGAATTGGAAATACCCTTGTAGCTTTTGTTGGTGGAATACCAGGAGCTGGTGCTACTATGAGAACTGTTGTTAATGTAAAAAGTGGTGGAAGAACAAAATTATCAGGGATAATTCATGCTTTAGTTCTTGTATTAATTGTACTCTTTTTAGCTCCTATTGCTTCACAAATTCCATTAGCTGTATTAGCAGGTATTTTGATGAAAGTAGGACTTGATATTTTAGATTATAAGTTTTTAAAAGTTGCAAAGTATGCACCTAGAAATGATATGATAGTTATGATAATAGTTTTTTTATTAACTGTTTTTGTTGACTTAATAATGGCAGTTGGTGTAGGTATTACTTTAGCTTCACTTTTAATAGTATATAGAATTTCAAAAGAGGCTAAATTAAATATCTCCTTTGAAAAAGAGGTCTTTTCAGAAGAAAAAGGAAATGAAAAAGTAAGAGTTTTAGATATAAATGGTGCTTTTTTCTTTGGTTCTGCATCTTTTTTTGAAGAAGAAATAAATAAATTATTGGATACTGAAAAATTAATTATAAACTGCACAAATGTTCCTTTTATGGACATCTCTGCAATTTTTACACTAGAAGAGCTGATTTTGAAACTTAAAGATTTAAATATAGAAATTTGTCTAGTTTTAAAACAAAGACATATTGATAAAATACAAACTGTAGATAAAAGAGAGATTTTTAAAGATATCCCTATTTATAAAACAGTAAAAGAGGCTTTAGATTAAGAGTTTACTCTTTATCTAAGCCATCTACTATAATAGCGCCAATTGAGGCTGGCATTGAGATTACGATTATTCGTTTTATAGCAAGTAGGGTGTCTGTAAATAGTGGTAGTTTGTTAAGTGCAAACAGTGTTAAACTTACAACTAAGATAGTTATAAAATAAGCTATGAAGATTCTAAATAAAAATATAAAAACCCTTGATTTAATATTTGTTTGAAAAATACTTCCATATGTATAAACACTTAAAAAAAAGACAGTTAGTATTACAAGTAAGCTTAAGTTTAAAGTAGGAAGAGTTTGGGCTATATCCCATGCTTCTTGTGAAAAAGATATTGGCACACATAATGCAAATGCACCAATTATTAACTGTGAAATATCTTCTGTATTAAATCTTAAGTTTCTCAAATTTAACCTTTATTTTTTCACATCATCAAAATCTTCTCTTACAATATCAATCTCTTCTTGAAATGATTTTGCATCACCATAATCAAAAAACTTGTTATATCTTGAGTGTGTATCTTTTGTTTTATCTGCATGTTTAATAGGACACCAATATTGTTCTGTTCTTCCAGCAACTTCTCTAACATAGCCCATTAGACCATTGAAATATTCACAATATAGACAGTTTATTTGTTGGATTTTATTTAGATAAAAAAGGTTGTATCTATCTATTATTATATACTCTTTTCTATTTACTTTAGGAATTCTATAAATTGGAAAGCATATTGCTTGATATAAAGAAACAATAATATCAAGTAAAAAAGCAGGAATTAAAACTGACCAAATTATAGGAATTGTAAGAATAATACTTATTCTTTCTCTCCATAAATATTTAAATGAGTTTATAACTTTACTTTTGTATTCATTTATATACTCTCTATCAAATTGAAATTTTTTATTAAAATTTTTGTCAAAATAAAACTTTTTTTTATTTTTTTCATACTCTTTTTTTAAGTCTTCTTCTAAACTTTTAATCTTTGTATAGATTTCATTTATTCTGCTATTGTTTGACATATCTTACCTTTTAAATTTGATTATCATAGCTTTAAATAGCTTAACTATAAGTTATTTAAAGATCTTTAGATACAATAAAAAAATGAGAAAAGAGTTAATAACACAAATGGGGTTTAAAAAGTTTTTAGATGAGTTTAACAATCTTCTAAAAATAGAAAAGCCATATTGGGTAAAAGAAAAAGAAATAGCTGCACAATTTGGAGATAGAAGTGAAAATGCAGAGTATATAAGTGCAAAAGAACAAATAAGAAATATTGATAAAAGGCTTAGATTTTTAGATAAAATCATAAAAAATACTGAAGCTATAAAAACAGAACAACTTTCCCATGAAAAAGTAAATTTCGGTTCACAAGTTACAATACTTAATTTAGATACAAATGAAGAAAAAATGTATATTATTGTAGGAACATATGAAACAAATCCAAATGTAAATATGATTTCAAATAAGTCTCCTTTAGGCAAAACTCTTTTAAATAAATCAAAAAATGAAGAGTTTGAATTTATAATAAATAATGAGACTTTTGTATATGAGATTTTAGATATTAAAAAATATAATTTTAAAGTAGATTGATGAATATATCAAGTTTAGAAAAGATAATAGATGAAAGTTTAAAAAATAAAACGCATGAGTATAAAAGATTATTTCATGGAAGAGGTAATTTTTATGAAGATTTTAACTATTTAACAATAGATAGTATTGATGATATTTTATTTGCAACAATTTTTGAAAAAATAAATAAAGATATTGAAAAAGAGATTATTGATTTTTTAGAAAAAATATATGAAAAATACAATTTTAAAACATTGGTTTTACAAAGAAGATATTTAAATAATGGTGAAAATGAAGTTTTAAAAGGAGTTTTAAGAAAAGATAATTATGCAATTGAAAATGGTTTAAAATATAGTATTAATTTTTCAAATAAAAATATTGGATTTTTTGCAGATATGAAAAAAGGTCGTCAATTTGTATATGAAAATGCAAAAGATAAAAAAGTATTAAATCTTTTTTCTTATACATGCTCTTTTAGTGTGTGTGCAATTAAAGGTGAAGCAAAAGAAGTTATCAATATTGATATGGCAAAAAATGCATTAAATACTGGGCGTCTAAATCACCAAATAAATAATCATGATACAAAAAAAGTAAAATTTTTACCACATAATATACTAAAATCATGGGGAAAAATAAAAAAATTTGGACCTTATGATCTTATAATTATAGATCCACCTTCTTTTCAAAAAGGAAGTTTTGCTGCAACAAAGGATTATGAAAAAATAATTAAAAGATTAGACTCTTTAGCTTCTGAAAAATGCATAATTTTAAGCTGTTTAAATGCTCCAGAATTAGATACAGATTTTATAAAAAGCTTATTTGAAAAGTTTGCGGCTGAGTTTAAATATGTAAGAAGATTAGATAATTTAGAAGAGTTTATTTCAAAAGAGAAAGAAAAAAGTTTAAAAAATATGATATTTGAAAAATCATAAAATTATATTTGTAGCCCCATAGCATTATGAGGCTATATTAGTATTTGGATTTATACACTCTTTTAATATTGTTACACTTGTATAAATAAAAAACATTACACTAATTGCAACAAAAGACAAAGCTGCTTTAATCATCTTAAATCCTCGTATAATAAATTTATCAAGTTACTAGATCAAATAAGAGTAGTAATCTGATAGTTATTTAGACTTTGGTAAAGTTAAATATTGTTTTACCAACTT
>NZ_JBSRRO010000040.1:0-25367 GCF_055140965.1 Malaciobacter sp. | reverse complement strand
AATATCATTTGCAAATGATGATTTTTGTAAAATAGCAGAGTATAGCCTAGAAGAGTTAATGGGACAACCACATAATATGGTAAGACATAAAGATATGCCCAAAAAGGCATTTAAAAACTTGTGGGATACAATACAAAAAGGTGATATTTGGACAGGCTATGTAAAAAATGCCACAAAAACAGGAGGGTATTATTGGGTGTTTGCCACAATATATCCATTTGAGAGTTGCGATGGTTCAAAGGGTTTTTTATCTTGTAGAAGAAGAGCTTCTGAAGCTGAGATTAAATCTGCTAATGAACTTTATGCAAAATGGAAAAATGAAGAGTAATCTTATATAAGGAGAAAAAATGGAAACAATAAATAGTAATGGAAATAACAGCTCAAATATCAATAATCCTCAAGAACATGATGTAATTGATTATGAGAATACAAGTGAGTATATGACTTTTGAACTTGGTGCTATGAAATATGCAATTGAATTACCAAAGATTAGAGAGATTTTAACTTATCCAGATATTATTACACATTTACCAAATACAGAAGATTGGGTAAAAGGTCTTATTAATTTAAGAGGAGAAGTTGTACCTATTTTAGATATTAGAATAAAGTTTAATACAGGAGAACCTGTATATGATAGTAATACAGCAGTAATTGCAGTTATAACAGAAGATAAAAGAATGATTGGAATAATTGTGGATAAAGTTGATGATGTACAAAGACTTGATACTTCTTCTCTTGCTCCTGTTTCAGATATGGGTTCAGCAATACCATCTAGATATTTAAAAGGATTTGTAAGATTAGAAAATAATCAAATGCTTGTTATTATGGATATTGAAGCTGTTGTACATAAAGACGAATTAAAAGATTCATAATGCAAGAAAAAATCTTTCAACTTAGAAAATTAAAGCTTCTTTTTGTAGAAGATGAAGATGATTTAATAAATATAATCACAGATACCTTAAATAAATTAGAAGCAAATTTTCTAACTGCACAAAATGGACAAGAGGCTTTAGATATAATAGAAAAAAACCCAGATTTGGATGCAGTTATCACAGATATAAATATGCCTATAATGAATGGTTTAGAAATGATTAAAATTTTAAAACAGACTAATCCTGATTTACCAATAATAATAATGTCTGCACATACAGAGATTGAGTATATTGATAAAGCAAAAGAGTATGGAGTTAAAGATTATTTGTTAAAACCATTTGATTTTATGAAATTTATTGAGCTAATAACTACAATGGAATTAAATAAAAATGTCAATTGATAAAGATATTTTAAAAAGATTAAGAGCTTTATATGTAGAAGATGATGATAACATAAGAAATGAGTTGTCTTCTTTATTATCTAATTTTTTTGGAAAAATATTTGTTGCAAAAGATGGAAAAGATGGAATTGAGCAATATGTCAAAAATAGTGGAAAAATTGATGTAATAATTTCAGATATAAATATGCCATATCTAAATGGAATAGAGATGGTAAAAAGAATTAGAGAGCATAATAAAGAGATTCCTGTGATTTTTACAACTGCATACTCAGATAATGAGTATTTAGCAGATGCCATAAAACTTAAAGTACATGATTATATTATAAAACCTATTGATATAAGAAACTTACTTGTAGTATTAAATGAACTTGCTACTATTTTATATCAAAATGAACTTATTGCTAAACAAAATGAAGAGTTAGAAAAATATAAAGATGTTATTGATGTAAATAATATAGTTATAAAAACTGATGCACAAATGAAAATAGTTTATGTAAATGAACTGTTTTGTAAAACTACTAATTTTACTTCAAAAGAGTTAATAGGTAGTGATTTGAGTATTTTAAAGCATAGTGATACTGACTCTAAAATATATGAAGAGATATACTCAAATATTCTTAGTAATAATCAATGGAAAGGGCGAATAAAAAATAGAACAAAAGAGAATGGTTATTATATTAGTGATACTTATATTATTACTACAACTGATGATAACAATAAAATCACTGGTTCTTTATGCGTTCAAAAAGATATTACTGATGAAATAACTAAAAAAAGAGAAGTTCAGTTGGCACTAATGAAAGATAAAGGCGATATCTTTATTAAAAGTAAGGCAGGTTCTGCTGAACAAACTGTAATAATAAATAATTTGAAACATGATATAAAGCAGTTACAAAAAGAGATTATTTCTATAAAAACAGAAAGGGATAAATACCTTTATAAAATTGAAAATTTAAGTAAAGATAATAAAAAATTAAGATCTGAACTTAACTATTATATTAGTAATGAACAAAAAAGTAAAAAAGATAGTACTTTTACTCTTAAAACAAATAAAGAGAATGCAGATTTAAAAATACAAGTTAAGAAATTAAATGTAAAATTAGAAGATACAATAGAGTATTATGAAAAAAAATGTAAACAAATAGAAGTTACTTCCCAACTAGAAATAGAAGAGTTAGAACAAGAATTACATGATATGAAAAGAAAACTAGGAAAAATTGAAAACGCAGAAATGATGGAACAAAAAATTGAGTACTGGCAAGAAAAAGCAAAAGCAGAAGCTAAAAAAGCTGAAAAAATGGAAAAAGAGATAATGCAAACAGGTGATAAATCATTGATTCAAAGGATTTTTGGAACAAGATAGAGTATATAAATACTCTATTTTATTGTTATTGTTTTTATTTTTTGTTCAGATAAAGGTTTATTTCCTTCATATTGTCCTGTTGTTGGAACATTTTCAAGTTTTTTTACTGTATCCATTCCTTTTTTTACATATCCAAAAATAGTGTGTTTACCATTTAACCAATATGCAGGAACTGTTGTAATGAAAAATTGACTACCATTTGTATTAGGACCCTTATTTGCCATTGCTAAAATACCAGCTTTATCAAAAACTGCATTTGGTGCAAACTCATCTTTAAATGGTTTTTTCCAAATTGATTCTCCACCTCTTCCTGTACCTGTTGGATCTCCTGTTTGAATCATAAAATTTTTTATAACTCTGTGAAAAATTACATTATTATAATAACCATTTTTTGCATGTGTAACAAAATTTTCTACTGCTTTTGGAGCTAAATCTTTTCTTAATTCAACTTCAATTTTACCTTTGTTTGTTTCAATAATAGCAAGTGGATTTGCAGCTTGTAATAAAAAAGTTAGTGAACAAAGTAGAAAAATAATTTTTCCCATAAATTTCCTTTTTAAAATATTTATAAAAAGTATAATATTAAATTTTTTAATCTATTATTAAAAGTGTTATTTTATAAAGATTTAATAAATGTTTGTTAGAATTTAATAAATTGATGCTTATAAGGAAAAATCATGGAAATGCAAGCTAATCCTCAACCAACATTTTATATTTTCAAATGTGAGCAAAGTGCTCCTCCTGGCATGCCAAAGCCATCATGTGTTGATGAGAATACACAAGATTTGTTCAATTACTTATCACAAACTTTGATGCAAAAAGGTCTTATGGGAGCTGTTCAGCCTATACGAACTTCATGTTTGGGAAGATGCCAAATGGGTCCATTGATGTTAATAGAGCCTGGGCATTATATGTATTGTCAATTATCTAAGGAAAAAATTGATAGAATAGTAGATGAACATATATTAGGTAATGATCCTGTAACTGAGTTTTTAATTCCAGAGCAGTTTTGGGGTGAACCAGTTAGTTTGGAAAAATAAAGGGTTAAAAAAATGACATTTGATATGTTGTATAGTAAAATTCATAGAGCAACTGTAACAGATGCTAATTTGAACTATGTTGGTTCAATTACAATTGATGAAGAGCTAATGGAAGCTGCACATTTACTTGTTGGACAAAAAGTTGAAATAGTAAATATAAATAATGGTGAAAGATTTGCTACATATGTAATAAAAGGCAAAGCTGGAAGTAAAGATATGTGCTTAAATGGCGCAGCAGCAAGAAAAGTTGAAATTGGTGATAAGATTATTGTTATTTCATATGCTTCTTATAATGAAGAAGAATTAAAAAATTATAAACCAACAGTCGTTATTGTTGATGAAAAAAACAATATTGATACTGTGACAAATGAACTTGTAGGAAGTGACCATGTTTGATGGAATTGATTTAAGTAAAATAAATTTAAATGATATGATGAGCCAAGTTCAAGAAATGGCAAATCAAGCAAAAGAAGATAATGCTTCTAAAGTTTTTACTGCTAAAGCTGGTGGTGGAATGGTTGAAATTTCAATCAATGGAAATAGTGAAGTTATTGATTTGAAAATTGATGATTCTTTAATGGATGATAAAGACTCTTTGCAAATACTTCTAATTTCATGTATGAATGATGTTATTAAACAATCTGATGAAAATAAAAAAATGATGGCCATGAATATGATGGGTGGAATGGGTTCATTTGGACAAAAATCTTAAAAATGAAACAATTGTTAAATAAATTTGAAGATTACTTAAACAGTAATCTTCCCTCTTCAAAAACTTTTCACCCACATTTTGAATTAGCTTTAGAGCATATGTTAAAAGCAGGTGGAAAAAGATTTAGGCCAATGCTTTTATTATCTGTTGTAAATTCTAAAAATCCACTTTTAGTTAGTAACTCTTTGCCTGTTGCTTTAGGAGTAGAATTTTTACATACTTACTCACTAGTTCATGATGATTTACCAGCTATGGATGATGCAAATTTAAGAAGAGGTTATCAAACCTTACATAAAAAATATGATGAAGTAACAGCCATTTTAGTAGGAGATGCTTTAAATACTCATAGTTTTAATCTTTTGGCTAATGCACCACTTAGTAATGATATAAAAATAGAGTTGATTAAAGCACTTTCAAGTGATGGTGGTATTGATGGTATGATTATTGGTCAAGCAATTGATTGTCATTTTGAAAATCACAGATTAAAACTTGATGAATTGGAGTTTTTACATATTCATAAAACTGCAAAACTAATTGCAGCAAGTTTAAGAATGGGTGCGATTATTGCTCAATATGATTTAGCTTTACAGAATAAACTTTATAATTTTGGAATTGATATTGGTTTGTTATTTCAAATACAAGATGATATTATTGATGAAACACAAAGTGAACAAGAAGCAGGTAAGACTACGCAAAATGATAATGAAAAAAATTCATTTGTTAATCTTTTAGGTTTAGATGGTGCAGTTGAATCTGCTGATAAATTAGCAAACAAATGTGAAGAGCAATTAAGATCTTTAGATGATAAATTAAAAGACTCTTTAGAAGAGTTATTACTTAAATATCTACATAGACACAAATAATATTAAAACTTTTAGTCAAAATAACTCAAACCACTTGACAAAAAATAAAAAATTTTATAAAATTTAGCACTCAAAAAAATAGAGTGCTAATTTTATTTTATAACTTGATAGGAGATACTATAATGAATTTTAAACCACTAGGGGAAAGAGTTCTGGTTAAAAGAACTGAAGTTGAAAACAAAACAGCAAGTGGAATTTATATTCCAGATAATGCAAAAGAAAAACCACATACTGCTACAGTAAAAGCAATTGGTTCAAAAGTAGAGGATGTTAAAGTGGGTGATACAATAGTATTTGAGCAGTTCAGAGGAACTGAATTGAATCTTGAGGGACAAGAATACTTAGTATTAAATGTTGAGAATATTATAGGAGTTATGTAATTGCCTTTGCAATTGCATAATTAATTTAAAAAGTTTAAATAAACAAAAGAAGGAAAAGTAATATGGCAAAAGAAGTAATGTTTAGTGATAATGCAAGAAATAGATTATTTGCAGGTGTAGAAAAATTAGCTGACGCTGTAAAAGTTACAATGGGACCTAGAGGAAGAAATGTTTTATTACAAAAATCTTTTGGAGCTCCTAATATCACTAAAGATGGTGTATCTGTTGCAAGAGAGATTGAATTAGAAGATACTATAGAAAATATGGGAGTTCAACTTGTAAAAGAAGTTGCTTCTAAAACAGCTGATGAAGCAGGTGATGGTACAACAACTGCAACAGTATTAGCTTATTCTATATTTAAAGAAGGTCTTAGAAATGTTACTGCTGGGGCTAATCCTATTATCTTAAAAAGAGGAATGGCAAAAGCATCAGAAGCTATTTTAGAAGAGATAAAAAAAGCTTCAAAAGAAGTTGCTAATAAAACAGAAATTGAACAAGTTGCATCAATTTCAGCAAACTCTGATATGGCAATTGGTTCTATGATTGCTGAAGCTATGGATAAAGTTGGAAAAGATGGAGTTATTACTGTTGAAGAAGCAAAAGGTATTTATGATGAATTAGATGTTGTTGAGGGTATGCAGTTTGATAGAGGATATTTATCTCCATACTTTGTAACTAATTCTGAAAAAATGATTGCAGAGATGGATAACCCTTATATTTTATTATATGATAAAAAAATATCTAATTTAAAAGAGATGTTACCAATTTTAGAAGCTGTTAATCAAGCTGGAAGACCATTATTAATTATTGCAGAAGATGTTGATGGTGAAGCATTAGCAACATTAGTTGTAAATAGATTAAGAGGTTCTTTAAATATTGCTGCTGTTAAAGCTCCAGGATTTGGTGATAGAAGAAAAGCAATGCTTGAAGATATTGCTGTATTAACTGGTGGTACTGTTATTTCTGAAGAGATGGGAATGAGTTTAGATACTACTGGTATTGATTCACTTGGAACTGCTGCAAGAGTTGTAATTGATAAAGATAATACAACTATTGTAAATGGTTCAGGAAGTGCTGAAGCTGTTCAATCAAGAGTTGGACAAATAAAAAATGAAATTGCAAACACTACAAGTGATTATGATAAAGAAAAATTACAAGAAAGACTTGCAAAACTTTCTGGTGGAGTTGCAGTAATTAAAGTTGGTGCTGCTACTGAAACTGAAATGAAAGAGAAAAAAGACAGAGTTGATGATGCATTGAGTGCAACAAGAGCTGCTGTTGAAGAAGGTATTGTAATTGGTGGTGGAGCTGCATTAATTAAAGCAGCTGCGAAAGTATCTTTACAGCTTGAAGGTGATGAGCAAATTGGTGCAGATATTGTTTTAAGAGCTATTTCAGCTCCATTAAAACAAATTGCAACAAATGCTGGATTTGATGCAGGTGTTGTAGTAAATGAAGTAAAAAAATCTACTAGTGATAATTATGGATTTGATGCTGCAACTGGAAACTATGTTGATATGTTTGAAGCTGGAATTGTAGATCCTGCTAAAGTTGAAAGAGTTGCAATGCAAAATGCAGTATCAGTTGCATCACTTCTTCTAACAACAGAAGCTACAGTTACAGATATTAAAGAAGATAAATCAGCTCCAGCTATGCCTGACATGGGTGGAATGGGTGGAATGCCTGGTATGATGTAAAAATAGTTAAAACTTATTTAACTATTTGTTAACCGCACCTTTTATAAGGTGCGGTTTTTTTATTTATAATTTTTCAAAAATACTATATTGTACCTTTTAAATAGTTTTGCCTAGAATTTTCAGGTAGTTTTTCTATTGCATATCTAAGCATTGTCCTTGGCATCTTTTTATATCTTTGATTTAAAAACTCTATCATTGTATTTTCATCTTTTTTTCCTACATTTCTGATAGCCCAACCTACAGCTTTGTGAATTAAATCATGTTCATCTTTTAGTAATATATCTGCAATTTTTATTGTATCTTGATAATTTTCATTATTTATAAAAGCAAAGGTACTAATAATCGCGACTCTTTTTTTCCATAAGTTATTTGATCTTGCAAACTCATAAAGTATTGATTTATCTTTTTTTATTAAGTAATTACCTATAATGTGAGGAGAAGTTACATCAATTAAATCCCAATTATTAACCCAAGATATATTTTGAATATAAAAATTAAATATTTCTTCTTTTTTATTAAGCTTTTTTGATTTATATTGATATGTTAAAACTAAAAGTGCGAACATTCTATATTCATGGTATGGTGAATGTAAAAACTCATCTATATGGCTAAAGCAAAGATCTAAAAAATACTTTTTTACTATTTTTCTAATATCTGGAACTTTTATACCTAAAAAGATATCTTTATGGGCATATTCACCAGCTTTTGTCTTAAAAAATCTCTTATATGTTTGAATATTATTAATATTTGTAAATATTGCTAAATCTTCTTTAATTTGCTTTGTTATATTCATATACCCTCATTTTTTAAATTTACTGCTATTTTAACTTATCTTTTAAAAAAGAAAATTAAATAAACCAGTAGTTTATAAAAAAGAAAGTAAAAACAAACTATAATAAACCAGTAGTTTATAAAAAGGTTTATTATGACAATAATAGTAAATAAAGAAGAAAAAATAGATGAGATATGCCAAAAAGCATGTGAAGAGTTTAAAAAAAATGAGATTGAAACTATCTCTTTAAATCAATTGATACAAAAGATTGATATTTCAAAAGGTCAGTTTTATCACTATTTTAAAACTAAAGAAGAGTTAGTATTTGAAGTTATGAAAAGAAAAACAGTTGAGTATTTTAATATATGTGAAAAAGATTTAGAAAAGTGCCAAAGTTTTGAACAATGTTTATTGATATTTTTTAGTATCTATATTAGTAATGATGAGTTATGCAAGACTTTAAGAAAGCTTTTTTTTGCAAGTTTTCATACATATGTGTATTCAAAGAAAAAAGAGGTAAGCCAATATAATCACTTTTATTATGAGTATGTAGATAATAAATTGTTAAATATTTTTAAAGAATATGAGATAAACCATACAAAAAAAGAGTTTATAAAATCTATTTGTGCAACTGCTGATGGGATGTATTTTAGAGATTTAGTAGATAATAGTTTTAATCTTCAAAATGAATTATCACTTTATATAAAACAAATTTCTACTATTTTACAAAAAGGTTAAAGATGCATTGGTGGTATTTATTTGCTGGAATTATATTTGAAGTAATGGGCACTTTATGTATTAAACAAACATCAATAACAAATAGTTATTATTGGGCAGGTGCAGTTTTAATATTTTTTATCATATCTTTTAGCTTAGTTGGTCTTGCTGTAAAAAAAATTGATATAGGTACAGCATATGCAATATGGGCTGGTTTTGGAACTGTTGCTATAACACTTCTTGGTTGGTTAATTTTTAAAGAATTGATGAGTATACAAAAAATTATTGCTATTTTATTAATAGTAATGGGAACTGTTATGTTAAAGTTAGGACATGCTTGAGTTATTGAAAGTTAAAATAAAAAAGGGGAAAGTTAAACTTTCCCCTTTTTTCATTATTTGTTAGAAGTAAATTTATCTTACTTCCCAAGTCTTTATTATTGACTTTTATCTTATTTTTTTGTAACAGTGATAAGTTTTCTATTTAAACTATTTATCTAAAACTCCTATCTTTAATGACCTCCGTTACATTGGATAAAGTAAGTATAGCACTTTAATAGCTTAAAAGTAAATTAAATTTATAGCATATATTGAAAAAATAATCTAAAAAATATATAGAATCAATTTTTAAATCATAAAAAGGTTATTTTTTGGGGTTTGTGCTCTATTTTATATATTTTTTTTATTTGTAAAACTCATTTTATAGCTTTTAAATAGTACTCATCAATATTTTTTAAAGATTTTAGATGCATGCTTACATATTTATCATCAAAATCTTTTACAAATTTATAAAAATCAATACCATTTAAAGTAATAGCTTTTGTTAAATTATCACTATTATTTATCTCGTGAAAACAAAAGTGAGTATTTATATATCTTATTTGATAATCAGAAAAACTATAATTATTAAACTCTTTGTTTATTTTTCCATCTTTTACTATTATAGTTCCCTCATTTGTAATAGCTGGGCAATTCTTATCTACATAGATTGAATTATCCAAATGAGCACTTAAAGGATAATTTCTACAAGTTGATGGTCTTTTTTCATAAATAGTGCAAAGATTATTTTCTAAATATCTACAAAACTCTTTACCATTAGTAAGAAGAATTACAGGTTTTAAATAACCAAGTTCACCATACATAAAAACAATAGGGAAGTTTTCATATACTTTTTCAAAATCTTCAAGAAGTATTTGAGTATATAATATTCCTCTTTCTCCATCACAACAGTGAGCTTCGCAAGTTTCGCATGAACTAAAAAAAAGTGTTTCGTTTTCAATTCTTTCAAAAGTTTTCATAAAGTAGGTTTTAACATATTTTCTTTTACTTTTTTATAAAATATAAAATTATTTAGTCTTATATAATAAATCTTAGATAAAATAGAGAAAAAATTGGATAAAAAATGAAAAAAAAATTAATTAAAATAATAAAAGAGGCTTCAAAAATCTTAGTTGAGGGTTACTATAATGAAAAAGAAGTAAGATTTAAAGCAAAAAAAGATTTAGTTACAAAATATGATGTAGCAGTTGAAGAGTTTTTAAAAGAAAAATTCAAAAAAGAGTTTAGTGATTTTAATATAATCGCAGAAGAGTCTGATAATAGTAATTTAAAATTTGATAATTCTATTATTATAGATCCAATTGATGGAACTACAAACTTTGTAAATAAAGTACCACATACTGCTATTTCTGTTGGAGTTTATAAAAATAAAAAACCATATATGGGAGTAGTTTATAATCCTATTTTAGATGAATTATATTATGCTAAAGTAAATAAAGGTGCTTATTTAAATAAAAAGAAAATAGAAGTTTCTAAGGAAAAAAACTTTCAAAAAGCATTGATTTCTACTGGTTTTCCATATTCTAGTGGAACATGCAGTGATGATTTAAATGCTGTTATGAAACAAATGAAAAATATACTTCCAAATTGTCAAGACATAAGAAGATTAGGTTCAGCATCTTTAGATTTATGTTATGTTGCAAAAGGTACGTATGAGGGGTATTATGAAATGAATTTAAAAGCATGGGATGTAAGTGCTGGAATAATTATTTTAAGTGAAGCTGGAGGAAAAGTAACAAATGAAAAAGGGAAAAAATATAAACTTTTTAATGATAAATATATAGTTGCAACAAATAGCAAAATTCATAAAAAGCTTTTAAGTCATTTGTAACATAAAAGAAGAATTTTAGTAATTTTTTAGTAAAATATCAGCTTCAAATTTGAAATGAAGGTTTAGCATTTATGTGTGGAATAGTTGGATACATCGGCAATAAAAATACAGCAGAAGTACTACTTGATGGTTTAAAAGAGCTTGAATATAGAGGTTATGATTCAGCAGGCTTAGCACTTTTGAATGAAAATAATATTGATGTATATAAAGCTTTGGGAAAACTTGAAAACTTAAGAAAAAAAACAAAAGATATTATGAATAAAGAGTTTTACTTAGGAATAGGTCACACAAGGTGGGCTACACACGGAAAACCAACTGAATTAAATGCACATCCTCATTTAGGAGAATACTCTTATGTAGTTCATAATGGAATAATTGAAAACTATAAAGAGCTAAAAGATGACTTAATAAGCCAAGGACATAAATTTGTATCACAAACTGATACAGAAGTTATAGTTCACTTATTTGAAAATATTAATAATAAAATTAATGATACAAAACAAGCTTTTAAAGATACAATTTCAAAACTAAAAGGTGCTTTTTCTATTCTTTTAGTTTCTAAAGCAGATCCTAAAAAAATCTTCTTTTTTAAACATGGAAGTCCATTAATAATAGCAAAAGGAAATGAGCAAAAGGAGATTCTTTTCTCATCTTCGGATGCTCCTTTAATAGGGCTATGTAAAAAAGTGGTATATTTAGAAGATGGTGTTGGTGGTATTGCAAGTGCTGATGATATTGAGTTTTTTGATGATAATTACACTTGGAGTTCATTACCATCTTCAAAACAGTATGCACAAAAAGATGGCTTTAGATTTTTTATGGAAAAAGAGATTTATGAACAAAGTGATGTTGTAAGTGATTGCATGCTTGAAAGAGTAAAAGATGAAACAACATCATTTGATGAGATTAATGATTCTATCTTAGATGGAATTAATGAAATTAAAATTTGTGCATGTGGTACAAGTTACCACGCAGGAATGACATCTTCTTATCTTTTTGAAAGATTAAGTAAGATTAAGTGTAATGTTGAAATTGCAAGTGAATTTAGATATAAACAGCCTTTATTAACTAAAGATACACTTTTTATAGTTATTTCACAAAGTGGAGAAACAGCGGATACTTTAGAAGTTTTAAAAATGGCAAAAAAAGCTGGACTTAAAACTTTGGTTATTTGTAATGTTGATAACTCTTCTATGACAAGACTTGCTGATTATACAATTTTAACAAGAGCAGGGATTGAAAAAGGTGTTGCTTCAACAAAAGCTTTTTCAACACAAACAGTAACACTTTGGATGTTGGCTTTATATTTTGCAAATGTAAAAAATTCTATAAGTAATGAAGTTATGCAAAAAGAGCTTACAGCTTTAAGAGAAGTTCCAAATGCACTAAGAATTGAAGATAAAATTCATGAAAAAACAAGAAGATTATCTAAAAGATACCTACACGGTCATGGGTTCTTTTTTATTGGTAGGGATGTATTTTATCCTTTAGCTTTAGAAGGAGCTTTAAAGCTTAAAGAGATTTCTTACTTACATGCTGAGGGGTATCCAGCAGGTGAGATGAAGCATGGACCAATTGCACTAGCTGATCCAGAGCTATTTACAATTGCTTTAATGCCTCAAAATCTTCTTTATGACAAGGTTAAGTCAAATGTTGAAGAATTAAGTGCTAGAGATAGTACTATTTGCTCGATTTCATCGCTTGATTTTGAGTTAAGTGATGATTTTGTAAAAATACAAGAAACTAATCACTATATGCTGGAGTTTTTTGAGATGTTAGTTGTTGTACAACTTTTATCAATGGAGATTTCAATAAGATTAGGAAATGATGTTGATATGCCAAGAAACTTGGCAAAATCAGTAACTGTAGAGTAATATTCAACTTGCTGCAATATTTGTTATTTTTTAGGCAGCAATAATGGTAATTAAAAATAATGGAAAACAAAAATGGAAAACCTAAGAGGAAAACAAAGATGGAAAACAAAAATCAATATTTATTCACTTCTGAAGTAGTAAGTGCAGGTCATCCTGACAAATGTGCTGATATTATTGCAGATACAATAGTAGATAAATTAATTATAGAAGATAGTAATAGTAGAGTTGCTTCTGAAGTATTTGTTGCAGGTAAAAATGTAGTAATAGGCGGAGAAGTTAAATCAAATTGTCAGTTAAGTAATGAAGATTATGAAAAATTAGTAAAAGATGCCCTTGCAAAAATAGGCTATGATGGAAAATCTTCTTTTACAAAAGAGCAATGCTTACACCCTGATGATGTAAATGTAAAAGTATTATTAAATCAACAAAGCCCTGATATTAATCAAGGTGTTGATCAAGATTCGGGTGAAATTGGTGCTGGTGATCAAGGTATTATGTTTGGTTTTGCTTCAACTGAAACAGCAGATTTAATGCCAGCTGCAATAACTTATGCTAGAATGCTTTGTGATAAAGTATATAATTATGCATTAAAACATAAGCATAAATTAGGTGTTGATATTAAAACACAAGTTACTGTTGATTATGGAACTAAAGAGAATTTTGAAAATTGTAATCCACAAAAGATTCATACAATTGTTGTTAGTGCACCTTCTGTTGAAGATATGCCAATTGAAGAAGTAAGAGAGTTAATCCAAGGATTAATTGATGATACAGGTCTTCCAACATCTATGTATGATAAAGATAATACAATTATTCATATTAATCCAACTGGAAGATATGTATCTCACTCATCATTACATGATAGTGGATTAACAGGAAGAAAATTAATTGTTGATTCATTTGGTGGATATGCACCAATTGGTGGTGGAGCTCAAAGTTCAAAAGATTATACAAAAGTTGATAGAAGTGGATTATATGCAGCAAGATGGATTGCAAAACAAATTGTAGCAGCAGGACTTGCACAAAAAGCAGTAGTTCAAATTTCATATGCAATTGGTGTAGCTAGACCTACATCTATTTCTGTTGATACAATGGGAACTTACACAAGTGCAAATGATGATAAGTTATCACAATTTGTAATGGACAATTATCCATTAACACCAAAATGGATTATTGATAAATTTGGATTAGATAAGCCATCAGAAGAGACATTTTTATATGCAGATGTTGCAAGTAGAGGTCAAGTGGGACAAAGTGATTACCCATGGGAAAAACTTGATGAAGTGGAAAAATTTAAGAATATTAAATAAAGATAATGTAGTTTAGTAAAGGATTTAGAATGGATTTAAAAGACTTGTTTAGCAAAATATCATTTGATAGAAAAAAGGAACAACCAAGTAAAAAAGATGCTCCTTCTCATTGGGTTAAATGTCCTGAGTGTAATGCTTTAATGTTCTTTAAAGAAGTAGAGAACCAACAAAATATTTGTCCAAAGTGTAATTTTCATATGAGAATTGGAGCTAAAAAAAGAATAGAGTCTTTATCAGATAAAGACTCTTTTGTTGAGTATGATGCTGATTTAAAACCAGTTGATCCATTGAATTTTGTTGATAAAAAGTCATACAAAAAAAGAGTAGATGAAGCACAGAAAAAAACTGGAAGAACTTCTGCTGTTATAAGTGGTGAATGTACAATAAATTCAAAGCCTGTGCAAATTGTTGTTTTTGATTTTGCATTTATGGGTGGAAGTTTAGGTTCAGTTGAGGGTGAAAAAATTGTAAGAGCTGTAAATAGAGCAATGGAAAAACACCAAGGTTTAATTATTGTTTCTGCATCAGGTGGTGCAAGAATGCAAGAATCAACATTTTCACTTATGCAAATGGCAAAAACTTCTGCTGCACTTAAAAAACTTGATGCTTTAGGTTTACCATATATATCTATTTTAACAGATCCAACAATGGGTGGAGTATCTGCATCTTTTGCATTTTTAGGTGATATTATTATTGCTGAACCTGGTGCATTAATTGGCTTTGCTGGGCAAAGAGTTATTAAGCAAACTATTGGAGCTGATTTACCTGAGGGCTTCCAAAGAGCAGAATTTTTACTTGAAAAAGGTTCTATTGATATGGTGGTTAATAGAGCAAAAATGAAAAAAACATTAAGTGATCTTTTAACAATGTTTTATAAAGAAACAACTCAAGCTAGTTAATGAATCCTACTAAACTTGAGAGACTTTTAAATATAGATTTAAAAGTCTCTTTTAACAATATTTATGGACTTTGTGACTTTGAAATTTTAAAAAGAAAAAACATAAGTTTAAATGAGTTTGTAAAAATTTGTAAAGATAAAAATATAAAACTAGTTCAATATAGAGATAAAATCAATAATGATAATATTCAAATTGAAAATTTAAATTTTTTAAAAGCAAAATTAAATATACCAATTATTATAAATGATAAGTTAAACATAATTGATTATGCAGATGGAATTCATCTAGGACAAGAGGATTTTCATAAAATTCATAAAGACAAAAAAATTGCAATAAAACTAATAAGAGCTAAAATTAAAGATAAACTTTTAGGTCTTTCTACACATAATGAAGTAGAAATACTTGAAGCTAATGAGCTTGATTTAGATATGATAGGTCTTGGAGCATATAAAGCAACTAAAACAAAAGATGTATCAAATATATTAGATGATAAAATATCATATTTAGCAAAAATTTCAAAACATCCTGTTTGTGCAATTGGTTCTGTAAAATGTGATGATAATATTAAAAATATACATTTCAATGTCGTAGGAAGTGGACTTTATGAAGATTAATATATACTCAATAATGAAACCAGCAAATGATGAATTTGATAAACTGGCAAAAGAGTTTATAAAAATGAGTTTAAAATATGCTAAAGTAGAGATTCATTACATTTTTAATAAAAAAATAGCAAAAGCTCAAACTTTAAGTGAAGATGAGGCTAAAAAATCATATAGTGAAGTATATGAACCGCATTTAAAAAACTCAAGTTTAAATATAGCATTGGATGTATTAGGTAAGAAAATTGATAGTTTTAAATTTTCAGAAATTTTCAATAATAATTCAGAAATTAATTTTTTTATTGGAGGAGCATTTGGTTTTGAAAAAAAATTTTTGAATAAATGTGACACAATTATAAGCTTGAGTGAATTGACAATGGCTCATAAAATTGCCCATCTTGTATTAATTGAACAAGTGTTTAGAGGTCTTTGTATTAAAAATAATCATCCTTATCATAAGTAATTTATTAAATTTTTTGTATAATACTCAAATTTTCAATAAGGGATGAGAGTGGCTAATACAAAACAAATACAAGAGCTTAAAGATACTTTAGTTATTAGAAAAGAGCAAATAATAAAAAGTATTGATGGAAGTAGAGAAAGTATCAACTCTTTAAAAGATACAGAGTGTAATGATGATTATGATTATGCAGAAGTTTCAAGCGATAGTTTTAAAGAAGGAATTATTGCAAATCAACAAATAAAAGAGTTAGACGAAATAGAAGACGCCTTGAAAAGAATAGAAAAAGGTAAATATGGTATTTGTGAAATGTGTGATGAGTTAATCGCTATTGGTAGATTAAGAGCAAAACCATTTGCAAAATTTTGTACACCTTGTAGAGAAATATATGAGGTAGAACAACAGTAGAAAAGGAATAGTTGTGGGACTTAAAAAATATATTGTATTTTCAATTTTATTAATAATTTTAATTTTTGGTTATGTGTTTAGTATAGAACCTGGTGAGTATAAAATTACTGTTCTTGATATTTCACTTACATTGCCAATTGCAGTTTGGGTAATTTTACCATTGCTTGTGCTTTTTATAGGAAGTGTTTCTCATATGCTTTATTATAGTTTAAAAAGCTATTTAAAATATAGAGCAATTTTAAAAGACGAAGAAAATATCATGCAAAGTATAAAAGCTTATTTATTACAAAAAGGTGATAAAACAAGTTATAAAACAAAAGCTTTTAAAGATATTAGTAATATTCTTTCGCAAATTAATTTTGAGGTTAAAGATTCAAATTTTACAACTTCAAATAATGAAATTAATAAAATAGTTTCACTAATAAAAGATATTAATAATGGAATTTATGTTCAAGACAAAGAGATAAAACTTGAACCAACTTCAAAATTAGCACATAAAAATCTATTAAATAAAGTAGATGCTGAGATTGATTTTTGTGTTGAAATTTTGAAAAAGCCAATGAATTATAACTCTGATGTTATAAAAAAAGCTTTTTTAAATGTCGTTGATCAAAAAAGTATGACAACTGTTAAGAAACTTTATGAAAATGTAAGTTTAGATAAAGAGATGGGGAAAAAACTTTTTGAAAAAAGTGCAAAAAACCCAGATTTTGCAATAGTAAATGAAGAAGTTATAAAAATCACTAAAAATCTAGATTATGATAAAAATGACTATTTAGAATTGGCAAAACTTTACAAAGATGCATATCAACCAGATGATTTAATCTCACTATTTGAAGATTTATCAAAAGAAATAGAGTGTAGTACAGAAGCATATCTTTATGTATTATTTGAGTTTGAAATGATAGATAGAGTAAGAGAGTTGTTAACAAGTTATGCAGATGAAGAGTACCCTGCATTTAGAGCATTTATTGATCTTAAAGATGCTGGAAAACAATACTCTTTAGAAAGCCTTTGTTTTAAAAGCTAATGGAAGAGAAAATTAATTTTAGCCAACCCCTTATGGTGTTGGCTCCACTTGCTGGATATACAGATTTACCTTTTAGAAGGGTTGTTAAAAAATTTGGTGCTGATTTAACAATATCAGAAATGATATCTTCAAACGCTTTAGTTTATAAATCAGAAAAAACTTTAAAAATGATAGAAAAGTCCCCAACAGAAGATCCTTATTTTGTTCAAATTGCAGGTAATAAACCTGAATTAGTAAGAGATGCGGTTGAAATACTAAATGATATTGATGGAATTGATGGAATAGATTTAAATTGTGGTTGTCCTGCACCTAAAGTTTTTAATCATGGTTCTGGTTCAAATCTTTTAGGAGATTTGAAAAAACTAGAAGAGATATTAAGCACAGTTAAAAAATATAACAAAAAAAGATATACAACAGCAAAAGTAAGACTTGGTGTAAATGAAAAAATACCAGTTGAAATTGGCAAAGTTGTTGAAGCTTGTGGTGTTGATTTTGTTTCAGTTCATGGAAGAACTAGAGCTGGAAAATATAAAGCTCCTGTTGATTATGATGCAATAAAAGCTATGAAAGATGCTATTAATATTCCTGTAATTGCAAATGGAGATATAAAAGATTATAATAAAGCAAAAGAAGTATTAAGTTATACAAATGCAGATGGTTTGATGATTGGTCGTGGTGCAATTGGAAAACCATGGGTATTTTATCAACTAAAACATGGTGTTGAAGATATTTCAGAAGCAATGAAAAAAGAGATTATTTTAGAGCATTATGATGCTGTGATTGATTTTCATGGAGAACATGGTGCTAAAATGTTTAGAAAATTACTACATTCATACTCTAAAGGTTACACTGGTGCCAATGAATTTAGAGATATAATAAATCGTGTTCATGATATTAAAATTATGAGAGATATGATTGAAAGCTTTTTTTAATGAATTTTAAACAGATATTTGGATAAAATATTTTACTTTTAGAAAAAGGAAATATTTGTCTGAGTATTATTTTGAATTAACAATAAAACCTAAAAACCATTATGAACAATTTCTTGAACTATTAAGTGCTTTAACAAATGAAGCTATAGAAGAGAAAGATGGACTACTTATTGCAAGAAGTGAAGATGATTTAACGCAAGTTGAGTTTGGGATAAATGAATTTGCAAAAAGATTAAATATCTCTTGTGAAACTACTTGTAAAAAAATAGAGAATCAAGACTGGATTTTAAATTATCAAAAAAGTGTAAAAGCAGTAGAAATAGGAAACTTTTTTATTAGACCATCGTGGGAAGATAAAAAAGAAGATAAAATTGATATAATAATAGATCCTGCTTTATCATTTGGTTCAGGTCACCATGAAACAACTTCTTCTTGTATTTTAGCAATAGATCAGTTTGTTAAAAAAGATAGTGATGTTTTAGATGTGGGTTGTGGTAGTGGAATATTATCAATTGCCACTTCAAAATTGGGGTGTAATGTAGATATTTGTGACACAGATGAAGTTTGTATAGCCGATACAAAAGAGAATTTTAAATTAAATAGTGTAAACTTTTATAATAGTTGGATAGGTTCAGCTAACAATGCAAAAAAGAAATATGATGTCGTAATTGCAAATATTGTTGCTGATGTTTTAGTAATGATTCACAAAGATTTAAAAAATTGCTTAAAAGATGATGGTATTTTAATAGTATCAGGAATTTTGGATAAACATCTAGATAGGGTTTTGAACAAATTCAAGGACTTAAAAGAATTAGAAGTTATTCACAAAAATGAGTGGGTAACAATAGTATTTTCTAAATAAAAAAAGGAGTTTTATTTTATGTCAAATAAACAAGATAACAATAACGATAATGGAAAAGGGAATAACTTTTTTAATAATAATCCATTATTAGTTTTTGTGGTATTTTCTATAGTAACAATATTAGCTTTTAAAGCTTTATTTCCAGAAGAACAAATGCAAAATGCAGGAAATTCAAATATTGCCTCTTATGGAAAAACAAAGCATAAAACTGTACCTTATTCAGAGTTAAAACAGCTAATTTCAGGTGGTCAGATTGAATATGTTGGAATTGGAAATACTCAAATTAAAGCAGTATCTAAACCTAGTTCAGGTGAAGTTATTACTTATACTGCAAGAAGAGTAGTTCCTGATGAAACACTTATTTCAAAATTAGAAAGTAATAATATTGAATATGGTGGAATCAATGAAGAGAATGTATTAGCTGATATATTATTTGGTTGGGTATTACCTATTTTTATATTCTTTGCAATTTGGATGTTTTTAGCAAAAAGAATGTCTAAATCTATGGGTGGAGGAGGAGGCGGTGGCCTTCTTGGAATAGGAAGCTCAAAAAAGATGATTAATTCAGAAAAACCAAAAGTTAAATTTGAAGATATGGCTGGTAATAAAGAAGCAAAAGAAGAAGTTCAAGAGGTTGTTGATTTCTTATCAGATCCAGATAGATATGTTAAGCTTGGTGCACAAATTCCAAAAGGTGTACTTTTAGTTGGACCTCCAGGTACTGGTAAAACACTTTTAGCAAAAGCAGTTGCTGGTGAAGCTGATGTTCAATTTTTATCAGTTTCAGGTTCTGCATTTATAGAGATGTTTGTTGGTGTTGGAGCAAGTAGGGTAAGAGACTTATTTGAACAAGCTAAAAAAGTTGCACCTGCTATTATTTTTATTGATGAGATTGATGCCATTGGTAAAAGTAGAGCAAGTGGCGGACCTATGGGTGGAAATGATGAGAGAGAGCAAACATTAAATCAGCTATTAGCTGAAATGGATGGTTTCTCAACAGAAGCAGCTCCTGTAATTGTATTAGCTGCTACTAATAGACCAGAAGTTCTTGACCCAGCTTTACTTAGACCAGGAAGATTTGATAGACAAGTATTAGTTGATAAACCTGATTATGAGGGTAGAGTTGAAATTTTAAAAGTTCATATCAAAGATGTTAAGCTAGGTGAAAATGTTGATTTAAAAGAAGTTGCTAGAATGACAGCAGGTCTTGCTGGTGCAGATTTAGCAAATATTATTAATGAAGCAGCATTATTAGCTGGTCGTGCTAAAAAAGAGCAAGTTGACCCTAGTGATTTTAAAGAAGCAGTTGAAAGACAAATAGCTGGTTTAGAGAAAAAATCTAGAAGAATCTCTCCAAAAGAGAGAAGAATAGTTGCATATCATGAATCTGGACATGCATTAATTGCAGAAATTACAAAAGGTGCAAAAAAAGTTAACAAAGTATCAATTGTTCCAAGAGGACTTGCTGCGCTTGGATATACTTTAAATACACCTGAAGAAAATAAATATTTAATGCAAAAGCATGAACTAATAGCAGAAGTAGATACACTTCTTGGTGGTCGTGCAGCTGAAGAGGTATTTATTGGTGAAATTAGTACTGGTGCTGGAAATGATTTAGAAAGAGCAACTGATATAATTAAATCAATGGCATCTGTTTATGGTATGACTGAAGTTGCAGGTCTTATGGTATTAGAAAAAAGACAAAATCAATTCTTAGGTGGACAAACACAAAAAGATTTTTCTGATAACATGGCTAGAAATTTAGATGACTTTATTAAAAAAGCATTAAATGATAGATATGAGGCAGTTTTACAATCTTTAAGAGATAATAAAGAAGCCATCGAAGAGATGACAGCTGAGTTATTAGAGATTGAAGTTATTTCAGGTGAGAGAGTAAGAGAGATAATTAAAGCAAATGGTGGAACTGTTTTTGAAGAAGAGGATTTACATTCAGATGCTATAAATGAAGAAGATTCTCAAACAAAAAAAGATACAGAAAAAACTGATAAAAAGTCTGATGAAAAAGAGAATACTGATTCTTTAAAAGAAGAAAAAATAGAAGAAGAAAATAGTGAAAATAAATAGGCAAAGATATGCTAGATAAATATATATTAAAACAAGGACAAAAGATATCATTGTATCTTTTTGTCTTTGCTGTGTTTTTACAAGTGATTGATTTAGAGTTTTTATCAATAATAACTTTTTTTCTATTTTTCTTGTGTTTGTATGTATATAGAGTTAAAAAAGTAATTATTGATAATGAAGCTTTTATTGTATCTGCAATAAGTGGGAAAGTTGAAGCAATTGATTTTAATGAGAACTATTACTTAATTTATATAAATGCTTCACTTTTTGATAACTCTATACTATTATCACCTGAAGATTCACTTATAAAAGTAAAGAGTTTAAGAAGAGGTCTTTTTTTACCCTTTGATGAAAAAAAGGCAAAACTTCTAAATGAAAAAATGGTATTATCTACTAAGAATACTATAATGGAATTTATCTCTTCTTTTGCTACTGCACCTTTGGATAAACCTATTGAAAAAGAGTATAAAAAAGGTGATGAACTTGGCGTATTTACTCAAGGTGAATTACTTTTAAAAATAGAAAAAAGTTTTTCTCTTAATGTAAAAGTAGGGCAAAAAATAGAAGCAGGTCAAACTATTTGCTATTAATAAAACTTTAGAAAATCTATCTCTAAAGTTTTTCTTCTAATATCTATAATTTTATTTTAAAACTATATATTAAACTTTCATATGACACTAAATTTTACTAGAATATAAATAAAACAGTTTAAATTTTAGCTTTCTAATGGATTTATTATGCAAGATGCTACACAAATTTTAAGTTATTTATCGAAAATATCGGTGCTATATGTAGAAGATGATAAGTTTACACAAGATGAAGTGAGATATTTTCTTGAAACTAAGGTTAAAAACTTTTATTGTGCTAATAATGGTCAAGAGGGTTTAGATATCTTTTATAAAGAATCAATTGATGTAATTATTACAGATATACAAATGCCAATTTTAACAGGCCTTGATATGGCAAAAAAAATAAAAGAAGAAAATAGTAATATTCCTATAATTATAACAACTGCATATAACGACACAAAATATTTATTTGAATCAATAAATCTGGGTGTAAGTAATTATATAACTAAGCCTTTAAATTTAAAAGATATGATAGAAACTTTAGTCTCTATTGCAAAATCTATTCTTCTTGAAAAAGAGAAAGAACAAATACAAAATATTTTAACACAATACAAAGATATTGTTGATGAACGATCAATTATCTCAAAAACAGATATAAATGGAAAAATTATATATGTAAATAGACCTTTTTTAGAGATATCAGGTTATAAAAAAGAAGAATTGATTGGTAAGCCACATAGTATAATAAGACATCCTGATATAAAAAAAGATTTTTTCTTATCAATGTGGCATCTAATAAAGAATGAAAAGAAATCTTGGCAAGGTGAGGTGAAAAATCAAGCTAAAGATGGAAGTGTATATTACCTTGATATGATTATAAAACCAATTTTAGATATGGATGGAAATATTGTTGAGTTTATCTCTTTATCAAATGATATTACTTATTTAATGCAAACTAAAGAGTATTTTAAAAAACAAACTGAAAAAAAATCTTTGGATTTAGACTCTTCTTTAAATATAATAGAGCAATATGAAAATGCAATAGATATGAGTAATATTATCATAAGATTGGATTTAAACAGGAAAATTACTTATGTAAATGATGCTTTTGTTGATTGTTTAGGATATGCAAAAGATGAAATATTAGGAAGTGATTACTCTATTTTAAAGCAAACAGATTTAAAAAAAGATGAGTATGAAAAAAAGGTTAAGGCAATATTCTCAAAAGATGGATGGAAGGGAAAAATAACCAACACTAGTAAAGATGGTGATTTGTTACACTTTGATGTGCATACTTTTCCTTTAAAAGATACAAAAGGAAATATTTTTGAATATCTAGGTATTAGACATGATATTACTGAAATAGTTAATTTACATAAAGAAGTTGAAAAAACCCAAAGAGAGATAATTTATACATTAGGTGATGTGGGAGAGTATAGAAGCCAAGAAACAGGGCAACATGTAAAAAGAGTTGCAGAGTATTCAAAGCTTTTAGCAAAAAAAACAGGATTAAGTGAGATAGAAATTGATGAAATTTTTACAGCTTCACCAATGCATGATATAGGTAAAGTTGGTATTCCTGATTCTATTTTAAATAAACCTGGAAAATTAGATGATAAAGAGTGGGAAATAATGAAAACCCATGCGCAAATTGGTTATGAAATACTTAAAAATTCCCAAAGACCAATGTTAAAAGCAGCTGCAATTGTATCTTATACTCATCATGAAAAGTGGGATGGTAGTGGATATCCAAATGCCTTAAGGGGTGAAGATATTCATATTTATGGAAGAATTACTGCAATTGCAGATGTTTTTGATGCACTTGGAAGTGATAGAACATATAAAAAGGCTTGGCCTTTAGAAAATATTTTAAATCTTTTTAATGAGCAAAAAGGTAAACATTTTGATCCAAATTTAATTGATTTATTTATGGATAATTTAGATGAATTTTTAGAAATCAAAGATAGGCTTAAGGATTAGGAATGCATGGTTTAAACAAAGAGATTTTTAAAGATATAACACTTTTGTATGTTGAAGATGATGAAATGACATTGGAAGAGATTTCATATTTTTTAAAAAGATATGTAAAAGAGCTTTTTATAGCAAAAGATGGTGTTGAGGGTTTAGAGTTATTTAAAAAGAAAAGACCAGATATAGTCATAACTGATATACAAATGCCAAAATTAAATGGATTAAATATGGCGGAAAAAATATTTGAAATTGATCCTAGTATTCCTATAATAATTACAACAGCACATAGTGAAAGTGAAAGTTTAAGTAAAGCAATTGAGTTAGGAATTGATAAGTATTTATTAAAACCAATAAATATGCAAGAGATATTAGCAATTATTAAAAAAAGTCTATATTTAGATACTTTAGAGAAAAGAAATAGTAGTTATGAAGAGTATATACAGTTTATATTAGATTGTAATTCTACATTTATGTTTGTAATGAATTCAAATAATGTTGAGTATGCAAATAAAAGCTTACTAAATTTAATGGGATTTGAAAATTTAGATACTTTTAATGAACAAATAAATAAATGTAAAAATCTATTTGATATTGATGAATTAAAAGCAAATGAAAACTGGATTGATTATGTTATTGCAAATAAAGAACAAAGACATCTACTAAGACTTAAAAGTAGCAAATGTGAAAAATTATTTAAAAGAGAGTTTTATGTAAGTTATAAATATTTTGAAAAAATGAATAAAAGTGTTTTTGTTTTTGTAGATAAAAATGAAGAAAAATTAGAAAAAATTTATAATATAAGTAATAAGTTAGTAAATGATCTAAATAATGGTATTTCAAATGAAAATCTAATGAATGAATTAAAGAGTATTTTAAATATCTCTAGTAGAAATTAGTATGAAAAATTTAAGTATAAAATTTAAACTAATATTGCTTTTTATATTAATAAAAGTAGTACCTTTACTTCTTATTTCTTATATAGCTTTTATAGGAATTATAAAACTTGATAAATATTTTTCAAGTAGTACAAAAGAGCTTTTTTTAGAAAATAAACAAATCATTTCAAATACTGCAAATAAAGCTATTAGTGATAGTATTGAAATGCTTGATAAAAAATCACAACAATCTATAGAAAGGCTATCTTTTGAAATAGCAAAAAATGTGGCAAGCTTTTTATATCAAAGAGATGAAGATATTTTATTTCTTTCAGATATTAAGTTAAATGAAGAAGTATTAAATGATTTTTATAAAAGTAAACAAAGAGAGATAATAGTACATGAAAAATACTATTATAATGAGAAAAAACAAAGATGGGAAACAAAAAAAGAAAAAGAGAGAATAAAACCCCAAGAAAGAAAAGCCCAATTAAAAGATAATGA
>NZ_JBSRRO010000039.1:0-26286 GCF_055140965.1 Malaciobacter sp. | reverse complement strand
TAGATAAGTTTATTGTAAACTCTTTTAAACTTGATAAAATAAAAATCTATGAATTAGTAAAAAAACAAATTAACTTTTTAAAAGATCATGAAGTTGATATAGCGTATAAACAAAGAAGGGAATTTTTAGTTGATTATTCAAGTATGAAAGATTATCTTTTTTATAATTTTATAGCTATAATTATATTTTCTTTTGCTATAATAATTTTTATAATCTACCAAATAATAAAAAAAGATAATCAATTAACAATATTAACAAAAAAATATAAAATTGAATCAATTACTGATTCAATGACAAACTTATACAATAGAAAGTATTTCGATAATATTTTTGATAACTTACCTTTTATTTCAAATGCAAATAATTGGAAAAGTGCTTTTATTATGGTAGATATTGATTTTTTTAAGCAGTACAATGATACATATGGTCATGATTTAGGTGATCAAACATTAAAAAAAGTTGCAAAGGCTTTAAAAGAGTACTTTAACAAAGAGTATGAATATGTTTTCAGACTTGGTGGCGAAGAGTTTGGAGTAGTTTTATTTGATACTGATGAAGATATTTTAATTGAATGTTTAACAGATATAAATAAAAAAATAATTAGTTTAAATATTGAACATAAAACAAGTAAAATTTTAAATATTGTATCAATTTCAACTGGTGCAGTAATTTATGAGCCTAACAGTTATATTTCAGCAAATAAATTGTATAAAATTGCTGATGAAAACTTATATAAATCAAAACAAAATGGTAGAAACCAGTTTACACTTTAAAAGGAGAGTAATTGACTTTTTTATTTAATAAAAATAATCATTTTAACTTAGCAAATACAGTGACATTTTTTAATATCGCTTCAGGTATTTTGGCTATTTATTTTCTTACACACAATCAGTTTTTTGGAGCAGCACTTTTTGCTTGGCTTGCAGGTGGATTTGATATCTTAGATGGGAAGATTGCCAGAAAATATAATCTATCTACAGATTTTGGGGTTCAGCTTGATTCTTATGCAGATTTTTTATCTTTTGTTATTGTTCCTACAATGTTTATATATTTTGCAATAATTGATGGTAAGGAGCTTATTTTATTTACACCATTAGTTGTGTTTGCGTTTATTTTTTATATTATTTCAGGACTTAGACGATTGATTCAATTTAATTTAAATGCAGATGTTGGAGAAGTAGAAAAGTATTTTACAGGAATACCTACTCCTTTAGGTGCTATTTTACTTTGGGGTGTTTATCTTATTTGGTTAAGTGGATTTATTTCAGAAGAGTTTGTTCTTATTTCGATGATAATAATTGGCTATTTATTAAATTCAAAAATTAAAATTCCCCACCCATAATGGAAAAAGTAGTTGCAATAGACTTAGGCTCAAACTCATTTAGAGTTTTAGTCTATGATTGTTTAAATCATAAAATTATTTCAGAATTCAATCAAGTTGTTGGAATGGCTGATGGTTTAGTTGATACTGGGAATATCTCAAAAGAAGCACAAGAAAGAGTAGTTGAGGCAATTAGCTATTCAAGTGAAAAATTAAATTATAATCCTAAAGAAGCAGTTTGCGTTACAACAGCAGCTATGAGAATGGCAAATAACTCAAATGAAGTTCTCCAATATTTTTTAAGAAAAACTGGTGCTAAGTTTAAAATTATAGATGGGAAAGAAGAAGCTAGACTTACTTTACTTGCAGTAAAATATGCACTAAAAAGAGAAAAACTAAAATCAGAAAAGTTTGTTTTACTTGATATTGGTGGAGGTTCTACTGAAATTATAGTAAATACTAAAAATGATTATAAAGCTCATAGTTTTAATTTTGGTATAGTAACTTTAACTCAAAAATTTGATGACTATAAACTCTTAGAAGAGAGCTTGAATTTAAGAAAAAAAGAGATTAGCAATTTTATCAATACTTTACAAATAGATTTAAAAGAGTATAATTTTGTAGCAACAGCTGGTACACCTACAACTATTGCTGCAATTAAACTAGGGCAAGATTTTTTTCATTATGATAAAAGTTTAGTTAATGGAACAATTGTAGATTTAAATGATTTAAATGAGTGCTTGGAACTTTTTAGAAACTCTTCAAAACAAACAATCACAAATCTTGTTGGGAGTGGAAGGGTTGAGTTTATAGAAGTTGGTGTATATATTTACAAAGCTATATTTGAAGCATTAAATAAAAAAGAATCAATTGTTTTAGATGATGGATTAAGAGAGGGTGTAGCTATTAATCAATGTTTATTAAAATAAATTATGATAATAGTCTTACACTTTGTTCTTGAACAATATTAGCTTGTGAAACTGCTAAATAACCTACATTTGCAAAGAGATTATTTTTTGTAAAATCACTTGCTTCTTTACCAAAATTTACATTATTAGTTTGATTGTTCGTAACCAAATCGTGTTGTTGCTTCAATATATCTTTTGCATTTTCTTGAATTTGTTGTGATGTTTGTTCAAATTGATTAGATAAATCATTTAAATACTTTTCACTTGTATTAAGTTTACCTACAATAGTATCTACTGTTTCTTGGTTATTTAAATCACTATTTTGTATATCATTTGCTAATTCATTTGATATTACAGGTGTATTTACTTTATTTATTTCTAAATAAGCCTCTTTTGTATCAATTGTAAAATTACTATTTTCTTGATTTGAGTCTTGTGTTGATAGTATAGTCTCTTTTTTGTATTTTGTTTCAAGGGCAATAGAAGTAAAATCTTTTAATTGATTTGTAAGTTGCTCTTTTAGTTGATTTTTATCTTCAATATTATCATCAACTAGTGTTTTTTTTACATCTGAAAGTATCTCTTGTTGTTTTTCTATTGCATTTTTAGCAATAGAAGTTATTGCAATACCTTCATTAAATGTTTGTAGTGAGTTTGATAATTCATCTCTTTTAAGATTATATGCTTCACTTATAGATAAATTTAGTGCATCATTAGAAATAGGTTCAATTCTACTATTTTGAGAAGTTCTATTTAACTGCTGTTGAGGCAAAGAATTGAGATTTGAAACATTACTACTAATACTATTTACATCCATAATGTGTAACTCCTAGTTTATATCTAACTATTTTACTTAAAAATTACTAAATTTTAGCTAAATTAAATAGGCAAAGATACTGATTAAAGGCAGTTTAATGAATGTTTTTGTACAATTTACGCTTTAATTAAACGAGGGAGAAAGAATTATGAAAATGACTGGCGCAAAGATGGTTATAGAATCATTACACCAAGAAGGGGTTAAAACTGTTTTTGGTTACCCTGGGGGCGCTATTATGAATGTCTATGATGAGATATATAAGCAAAATCATTTTGAACATATTTTAAATAGACATGAACAAGCATCTATACACGCAGCAGAAGGTTACGCAAGATCAACAGGAAAAGTTGGTGTGGCAATAGTTACAAGTGGACCAGGATTTACAAATGCAGTAACTGGTCTTGCAACTGCTTATATGGATTCTATTCCTCTCGTCGTTATTTCAGGACAAGTTCCAACTGCTATAATAGGGACAGATGGTTTTCAAGAAATTGATGCGGTAGGTATTTCAAGACCATGTACTAAGCATAATTATTTAGTTAATAAAATTGAAGACTTACCAAGAATTATAAAAGAGGCATTTCATATTGCAAGAACTGGAAGACCAGGACCTGTACATATTGATATTCCAAAAGATATTACAGCAGAAATGGGTAACTTTGAGTATCCAAAAGAGATTAATTTACCTACATATAAACCAACGGTAAACTATAATAAAAGGCAATTAAAAAAAGCAATGGCTGCTATTTCAAAATCAAAAAAGCCTTTATTATATGTTGGTGGAGGAGCGATATTAGCAAATTGTGGGCATGAGATAAGAGAATTTGCAAAAAAAGCCAATATACCAGTTGTTGAAACTCTTATGGCAAGAGGTATTATGGGTCATGATAATCCATTATTAATTGGAATGTTAGGTATGCATGGTGAGTTTGCTGCTAATATGGCAGCATATGAAACTGATCTTTTAATCTCATTGGGAGCAAGATTTGATGATAGAGTAACTGGAAGGCTTGATGAGTTTGCATCAAAAGCAAAGGTTATTCATGTAGATATTGATCCAGCAACTATTGCTAAACTTGTAAGAGCTGATTATCCTATTGTAGGAGATCTAAAAGTTACTGTTGAGGGCATGGTAAATACTATGGGTGATTTTGAATTTAATGATTATACAAACTGGGTTGCATTACTTAAAGAGTATAGAGAAAAAGAGCCTTTAAGATATATTGATTCAAATACTGTTATAAAGCCCCAATGGCCAATACAAAGAGTTGGTGAGATTTTAGGAAGTAAAGCTATTGTTTCAACTGATGTTGGTCAACATCAAATGTGGACAGCACAATTTTATCCATTCTCTTTTCCAAGACAGTTTATAACAAGTGGTGGTTTAGGAACAATGGGATTTGGTCTTCCTGCTGCAATGGGTGTTGCAAAAGGGAATCCTGATAAAATTTCAATTAATTTTACAGGTGATGGTTCAATATTGATGAATATTCAAGAACTTATGACTTGTGTTGAATCTAATCTGCCAGTAATTACTATTATTTTAAATAACAACTATTTAGGAATGGTAAGACAATGGCAAACTATGTTTTATGAAAACAGAATATCAGAAACTGATCTTTCAATGCAACCAGATTTTAAAATGCTAGTAGAAGCATTTGGTGGAGTTGGATATAGAGTTTCAACAAAAGAAGAGTTTGACAAAGCATTAAAAGATGCTATTGAAAAGAAAAAACCAGCAATGATTGAAGTTATTGTTGAAAGAAATGAAGAAGTTTTACCAATGGTTCCAAATGGGCATGCTTTAAATGAAATGACACTAATAGGAGATAATAATGAATAATTTTAACCATTACTATGATACAGAAACCATAAGACAAGTTATCTCTGTGATCGTTCTAAATGAGCATAATGCTTTATCAAGAATAGTTGGACTTTTTTCAGCTCGTGGATACAATATCGATTCATTAACAGTTGCTCCTATTTCAGGAACACAATATTCTAGAATGACTATTGTCACTACAGGTGATAAAAGAATTATTGATCAAATTGTAAAACAATTAAATAAATTAATACCTGTACTTAAAGTAAATGAACATAGAAATGTTATAGAAAAAGAAACAGTATTAGTTAAAATACCAATTGATCAACCAATTAGTGATGTGGAAGTTATCGCAAGGGCTTATAATGGACATATCCAAAATGTTACAGATGATGCTATTGTAATATCTGCAACAGATGAACCACATAGAATAGCAAACTTTACAAATATAATGAATACAAGATTTAACCCACTTGAAGTTGTAAGAAGTGGTGTTGTTGCAATGGAAAGATAGAAGAAAAACTTCTTCTATCTTCTTTTGCTTGAAAGGATAAAAATGAATTTAAAAAATATAACTCAAGCATTAGATATTAAATGTGAATATGATTTAGAAATTACTTCTTTAAATACACTATTAGATTCAAATAAAAATGAACTAACTTTTTTAGAAAATAAAAAATATATTAATGATTTAGAAAAAACAAAAGCAGCAGCAGTTTTTGTTAAACAAGAGTTTTTAGATAAAGTGCCTCAAAATACAATTGCTTTAGTTTGTGAAGAGCCATATGTAGCTTTAGCAAAAGCTAGTAAATATTTTGCGCCAAATGTAGTAGAAACTATAGGTAAAGATGCAATTGTTGGTGAAAATACAAAAGTATTAGATAATGTATATATAGGGAAAAACACGCAAATAGGTAACAATTGTACAATTATGCCAGGTGTTTTTATTGGAGATAATGTAAAAATAGGTAATAATACTATTTTGTACCCAAATGTATGCATTTACAGAGATTGTGAAGTAGGAAATGATTGTATAATTCATGCTGGAACTATAATAGGTAGTGATGGTTTTGGATTTGCAATTTCTGGAGCTGATTATATAAAAATTTATCAAAATGGAAATGTTATTATAAAAAATAATGTAGAAATTGGGTCTAATTGTGCAATTGATAGGGCTGCATTTAAATCTACAATAATTGAAGATAATGTAAGACTTGATAATTTAGTACATATTGCACATAATTGTAAGTTAGGAAAGGGTACAATTCTTACTGGACAAGTAGGTCTTTCAGGCTCAACTGTACTTCATGAATATGTAGTAATGGGTGGACAAAGTGCTACAGCAGGGCATTTGGAAATTGCTCCATTTACAACAATAGCTGCAAGAGGTGGAGTAACTAAAAGTATTACTACTCCTAAAAAGTTTTGGGCAGGATTTCCATTAATGGAACATAAAACATGGCTAAGACTTCAAGGTAAAATATCAAAACTTTTGAAAAAATAAAGGCTTTAAAATAGTTAAAAAAATATTATCACTAATTTTTCTTTTTATAATTTTTTATTTAGAGTACTCAATATTTGTTTCAACACAACAAAGTGTTGGGAAAATAGGCTATATATTTGCACAGATGTCACATAATTATTTTGGATATCTATCATATGTATATCTATTTTTATTTTTATATCCTTTATATTTAATAAACTATAAAGAGTATTTTGACTTAGGGGATTTCTCTTTAAAAGTAATGGTTATGTTGCTTTTATTGTTTAGTTCTTTAACTTTGCAAGCACTAGTTGTAACAACAAAACAGCATAGTGGATTAATTGGAAATATTATTGTAAGTGATTTGAGTCCTTTTATTGGAAATGCAGGCTTATGGATTTTTGTATTAGTTGGTTTTGTTATTACTTTTACAGTTATTTTTGAAAGTAATGATATATCTATTAATTCAATTAAAAATAAAATGCCTACTTTTTCATTACCTAAGACAAATGAAAAGCAAAATAGTGCAAATCGAGCAAAAATAAAAAAAGCAGAAGAGACAAAAAGAAAATTAAAAAATAAAACTTCTAACAAACAAAACTCTAATAATGAAACTATTAGTGTGAAAGAAGTAGGGGATACAGCAGAGATTTTTATTGAGCCAACACTTGATAATATTGAAAAGTTAGAAGAGCTAAAAGATATAATTAAAGAAGAAAAACAAGAAAATATTAATGCTTCTAATAAAGATTTAGAAAATTTAGAAGAGATAAGTTCAATAGAAGAACTTACAACGCAACATGGAATTATTGTTGATGAATTAGAAGAGAATAAAAAACTTTTAGAAGACATAGAGTTAGGAAAAACTGAAAAACCAAAAAATTTCGAGTTACCTCCTACAAAGTTTTTTCAAGACTCACCAAAAGATAAAAAATCAAAGGTTTCAGAAGCAGTAATTGATCAAAAAATTGGTGATTTATTAGAAAAACTTTTAATGTTTAAAATTGAAGGTGATGTGGTAAGAACTTATACAGGACCTGTTGTAACAACTTTTGAGTTTAAACCAGCACCTAATGTAAAGGTGTCAAAAATCTTAAATTTGCAAGATGATTTAGCAATGGCACTAAAAGCACAAACAATTAGAATTCAAGCTCCAATCCCAGGCAAAGATGTTGTTGGAATTGAAGTTCCAAATGAAGATATGCAAACAATTTTTATTAAAGAGTTACTTGAAAGTGAAATTTTTCAAAACTCAAAATCTCCTTTAACGATGATTTTAGGTAAAGATATTGTGGGAAAACCTTTTATAACAGATCTTAAAAAACTTCCACATTTACTAATTGCAGGAACTACAGGTTCTGGAAAATCAGTTGGTATTAATGCAATGATTTTATCTCTTTTATATAAAAATTCACCAGATAATTTAAAACTTGTAATGATAGATCCAAAAATGTTAGAGTTTTCTATGTACAATGATATTCCACATTTATTGACACCAGTTATTACAAAACCAACTGATGCAATTAATGCTTTATCAAATATGGTTGCAGAGATGGAAAGAAGATATACATTGATGTCTCAAACAAAAACTAAAAATATAGAAAATTATAATGAAAAAGCAAAAAAAGACAAGTATGAGCCATTTCCTTATATTGTAGTAGTTATTGATGAGTTGGCAGATTTAATGATGACAAGTGGAAAAGATGTAGAACATTCAATTGCAAGATTAGCACAAATGGCAAGGGCAAGTGGAATTCACTTAATTGTAGCAACACAAAGACCTTCTGTTGATGTTGTTACAGGTTTAATTAAAGCTAACTTACCTAGTAGATTATCATATAAAGTAGGGCAAAAAGTTGATTCTAAAATTATTTTAGATTCAATGGGAGCAGAATCATTGCTTGGAAGAGGGGATATGTTATTTACTCCTCCTGGTATGTCTGGACTAGTAAGAATACATGCTCCATGGTCTATGGAAACAGAAATAGAAAAAGTTGTTGAATTTTTAAAAGAGCAAAAAGAAGTTGAATATGATATGAATTTTGTAAAAGATAGAAACTCTTCTAATATATCTGATTCAAGTGGAATTGAACTTGGTGAACTTGATGAATTATATGAAGATGCAAAGCAAGTAGTTTTAACTGATAAAAAAACTTCTATATCTTATATACAAAGAAAATTAAGAATTGGTTACAATCGAGCTGCAACAATAGTTGAACAATTAGAAAAATCTGGTGTATTATCAGAAGCAAATGCAAAAGGCAATAGAGAAATTCTTATTTAATACTACTTAGTTGAATAAATAACAAAAATAACAACAGACTTTTATTTTGTTTATGTTAAAATTAATAAAATATATATAAAGGAGTATGTTATGAATACAAGTATTGTAGGAAGACACATAGAATTAACAGAACCAATCAAAGATTATATTAATAGTTCAGTAGAGATTTTTAAAAAATATAATTTAGATATAATATCAGTTAACTCAATAATTGCACAAGATGAGAAAAATGGGAAAAAAGCATTTACATTTGAGTTTACGATAAATGTTGCTCATCTTGATACAATTGTTGTAAAACAAAAAGATAAAGACTTATACTCTGCAATTGATATTGCAGTAGATAGAGTTAGTAAAGTATTAAGAAGACATCATGATAAAATTACTACTCATAAAGCAACTAAATTAACAGAAGTTGAGGCTGCTGCTGTTGAAGATCAAATTGCTGTAGAGCTTGAAAAATTTGAAAATGAAATAATTCCAGTTAAATTGGCTTCATATAAACCAATTGATATTGAAGAAGCATTGGAAGATTTAAAAGCTGGTGAAGATTTATTTAAAGTATTTTATGACAAAGATGACAATTTAAGAGTACTTTATAGAACAAAAGTTGAGGGTAAATTTGGTCTATATTAATAGACTAAGTAAATCTTCGCTATTAAGGTATTAGCTTTTGCTAATACCTTTTTTAATTTTAAATATTAGGATATAGTTTAAATGGAAAAACAACTAAAAAAAATTGCTTTAATTGGACAACCAAATGTTGGTAAAAGTTCACTTTTTAATAGAATTGCAAAAAAAAGAATTGCTATTGTATCAGATTTAGCAGGTACTACAAGAGATATTAGAAAACATGAAGTTGAAATACTAGGAAAAGAAGCTTTAATGCTTGATACTGGAGGTATTGATGAAACAGATGATGCAATATTTAGTAATGTAAAAAGAAAAGCAGTTGAGTGTGCAAAAGAAGCTGATATAATACTTTTTATGGTAGATGGCAAAAAAATACCTGATGATAAAGATAAAGAACTATTTTATGAGCTTCAAAACCTTGGTAAAAAATTGGCACTAGTTGTTAATAAAATAGATAATGATAATGAAAAAGAGAGACTTTGGTCTTTTTATGAGTTTGGGATTGATGATAATAATCTTTTTGGAATTTCTGTATCTCATAATAGAGGAACAAAAAGACTTTTTGATTGGATAGCTGAAGAGCTGCCAGAAATAGAAGAAGAAGTTATCAATAGTGATATTATAGACTTTAAAGAGTTAGATACTGGAATTGAAGATTTTATAAACCCAGAAGATGATATAAATAAAAAAGTTGAAAGTAATGATATAAATGTAGCTATTATTGGAAGAACAAATGTTGGTAAGAGTTCTATTTTAAATGCTTTAATTGGAGAAGAGCGTTCTGTTGTCTCTCCAATATCTGGAACTACTGTTGATCCAGTTGATGAATCTTTTGAATATAAAGATAAAAAAATTACATTTGTTGATACAGCTGGTCTTAGAAGAAGAGGTAAAATAGAAGGAATTGAAAAATTTGCATTAATGAGAACAAAAGATATGTTACAAAAAGCAAATTTAGCATTAGTTGTACTTGATGCTTCTGAAGAGCTATATGATTTAGATGAAAAAATTGCCGGATTAGTTGATCAGTATGGTCTTGGAACTATAATTGTTTTAAATAAATGGGATGAAAATATAGAAACTTTTAAAGAATTGGAAACTAAAATAAGAAGAAAATTTAAGTTTTTATTATATGCTCCAATTATTGCAGTCTCTGCAAAGACTGGAAGAAGTATTGAAAGATTAAAAGATAAAATAATTGAAATATATAACAACTATTCGCAAAGAATACCTACTTCTGTGTTAAATAAAATAGTAGAAGAAGCATTAGTAAGACATGCTTTACCTAGTCCTAATGGAAACTATTTAAGAATATATTATGCAACACAATTTGAATCAAATCCACCTAGAATTGCACTTATTATGAATAAACCTAATTTATTACACTTTTCATATAAAAGATATCTTATTAACTATTTAAGAGATAAGATTAACTTTGAAGGTACTCCAATACATATAATTGTAAGAAAAAAAGGTGAAAGAGAAGAAGACAATTCAAATGATACTTATTTTCAAGGTTAATAAACAATGAAAAAAATATATTTGCTAAATAATCTCTCTTTTAATAATATTGAAAACTTAGAGGTTTTCAAAATAAAATATATAAAAAAAGATATTGATTTTAGCAAATATGATGCAATTATTTTTACTTCAAAAAATGCTGTTTACTCAGTAGACTCTTTTTCAAATGATTGGAAAAAAATTCCTTCTTATGCAATTGCACCAAAAACAGCAAAGATTATTGAAAATTTGAGTGGTAAAGTTGAATATATAGGAAAAAGTGGTCATGGAAATGATTACGCAAAAGAGTTAATTACTCATTTAGAAAATAAAAAAACTTTATATTTAAGAGCTTCAAAAACTGTATCTAATCTTATATCAATTTTAAAAGAAAATAAAATTGATATTGATGATGAAGTTATATATGAAACTACTTGTAATGATGAACTAGAAAAAAAGGATTTTGAATTAAACTCTATTTTTATTTTCACATCACCATCAAGTGTAGAGTGCTTTTTTAAAAAATTTGATTGGCACCATAGTTTTACTGCCATTGTAATTGGAAATACTACATCTAAGTTTTTACCAAAAGAAGTCAATTTTCTTGTAAGCTCATCTACAAGTGTTGAAGAGTGTGTAAAACTTGCGCAGAAACTTTAGTTTTAATCTTTACTTCAACCACATTTAGCTAAAATAAATTCATCTAAGTAGTACGGGATTTCCATTGTTGAGGGTCCGATACTTTATTTGTGTGAGTAATGTAATACTATGGTGTGTAATGCTTCTTTTGTTTGCATTCCTAAAATAGTGTTCTTACTCCTATCGTTGGCTTTTGTGGGCCATTTGATGGTTAACGGCTACTTGGATATTTAAACTACATATTTTAAGGAAATCTAGTGAATATATTAATTCTTGGGAGTGGTGGAAGAGAGTATTCCATAGGTCTTAGTATCTACAAAGAAAAAAAACATAATTTATTTTTTATGCCAGGAAATGGTGCTACTGAAGATTTAGGTAAGAATATTAATATAAAAGATTATAATGAGTTGGCTTTTTGGGCGAAAGAAAATAATATTGATTTAACAATTGTAGGTCCTGAGGCTCCATTAGTTGATGGTGTAGTTGATATATTTAAAAAAGAAAATTTAACTATTTTTGGACCAAGTAAAGCAGCAGCTATGCTTGAGGGTTCAAAGGTTTATATGAAAAATATACTAAAAAAATATAATATCCCAACAGCTGCTTTTTTAGAAACAAATAATGAAAATGAAGCTCATAGTTTTATTGATACTATGAATGAACCAATAGTTGTAAAAGCAGATGGTTTATGTGCAGGTAAAGGTGTAATTATTGCTCAATCAAAAGATGAAGCAAAAAAAGCAGCCTCTGACATGTTAAGTGGAAACTCTTTTGGCGATGCAGGTACAAATGTTGTTATTGAAGAGTTTTTAGATGGATATGAACTATCTATTTTTGCAATTTGTGATGGTGAAAACTATAAAATATTGCCAGCAGCTCAAGATCATAAAAGAATAGGGGATGGTGATACTGGTCCTAATACTGGTGGAATGGGTGCTTATGCTCCAACACCACTTGTTAATGAAGATATTTATAAAAAAGTAGAAGAAAGAGTAATAAAACCAACTCTTGATGGTATGAAAAATGAAGGAGCACCCTTTGAAGGTGTTCTTTTTATTGGTGTGATGGTAGTAAAAGGTGAACCAATTATTTTAGAGTATAATGTAAGATTTGGAGATCCTGAGTGCGAAATATTAATGCCTTTACTTGAAACACCTGTTTCTGAACTTTTTTATAAAGGTGCTACTAAAGATTTAGATTCATTAGATATAAAAATTAAAGATGAATTTAGTGTTGGTGTTGTTATGGCAAGTGGAAACTACCCATACTCAAGTAGTGCTCCAGCAGAAATTATCATTGATAATATAGTAGATGAAGATATACTTAATAATACTCATATCTCATTTGCTGGAGTATCAAAACAAGATGGTAAGTTAATGGCAACTGGTGGAAGAGTTTTAGTTTGTGTAGGCTTTGGAAAAACAATTAAACAAGCAAGAGATAGGGCTTATTTATTATGTGGACAAGTTCATTTTGCCGGTAAAAAATGTAGAACTGATATTGCATATCAAGCATTGAAGTAGGTTTAAATGAGTGAATTAAATAATTCAAATTTAGAATTAGCTTCTTTAAGATCTAGAGCGTTAGCTTTTGTAATTGATGATTTGTTAATTACATTTCTTATTGTTATTGTATTTTGGGATACTATTGTAACAACTACTGATGATCCTGCTGTTGTTTTAGCAATTATGAATCAATTTCTTTGGCCAGTTTTATTTGTTAAGTTTATTTACCATTCTCTTTTTGTTTGGTATTATGGTGCAACCATTGGAAAGATTATAGTTAAAATTAAAGTAATTGATTATAATCATTTAGGAAGAGTATCTTTGCTTAGTTCTATGTTTAGATCAGCAGGGCGAATATTAAGTGAAATGTTTTTTTACATAGGATTTTTATTAGGTTTTTTTAGTGAAGGTAGACAAACATTTCATGACAAAATTGGTAGGACGTTAGTAGTTGATGTTTAAAAAATTAGTTTTTATATGCTTGCTTGCACTATGTACTTCAAGTAATGCAAAAGAAGTAAATGATGATAAGTTTCAAATGGTTGCTAACAAAGTTGATAGTGAAAATGATTTAATTACTGCATATGGTGATGTTGTGATTTTTTCATCAAGTTATTATGCAAGTGCGCAAAAAGTTATTTATAATAAAAAAAATGAAACATTTGAGTTTTTTGATGATGTTTTAATTATCAAAGACAATAAAATTCAAACTCAAAGTGATTACGCTTTTTTAGATAATAAAACAAATGCATTATTTCAAAAACCTACTTTGATTTTTGAGGGTGAAACAAACCTTTGGATAAACTCAACAAAATCTAATAAAAAAGATGAAATGGTTTCTTTGGAAAAATCTATACTTTCAAGTTGTGATTGTGAAGATCCTGATTGGAGTATTAGAGTATCTAGTGCAGAATATAACTCAGAAACTAAATGGCTTAGTACTTTTAATACAAGACTTTATATTAAAGATATTCCAGTTTTATATACACCTTACTTTGGTTTTTCAACTGATAGAACTAGAAGAACAGGTCTTTTAATTCCTACAATAGGGTATGGTAGTGATGAAGGTTTTATGTATAAACAACCTATATTTATTGCACCTGCACCAGATTATGATATTGAACTTGTTCCTCAATATCGTTCAAAAAGAGGTAAAGGATTAAATACTTACTTTAGATATGCAGACTCACAATATTCAACTTTAGAAGTTGGTGCAGGTTTTTTCAAAGAAGATAGTGATTATTTTGAAGAAAATGAATTAGAAAATCAAAACCACTATGGATGGAATATTGATTATGTAAGAACAAAACTTTTTTCAGATGAAGATTCACAAGATGGTCTATTTGTAGATATTTCATGGTTAAATGATATTGAATATAGAAACTTAGAAGATAGAGTTAGTGATGATGAAGATAATGAAAAAAAGATTGAATCTAAAATAAACTATTTTTATAATACTTCAAAGTATTATACAGGACTATATTTTAGACATTACCTTGATACTTCTAAAGAGTCAAATGCAAAAACAATGCAAGAGTTGCCTCAAGCACATTTTCACAAATATTCACAGCCAATTATTTTAGATAATTTATTGTATTCAACAGATGTTAGATTTACAAATTATTATAGAGAAGAAGGAATTACAGCTAATAGATATGATATAAGTGTACCTATTTCTTACTCTATGTCTTTTTTTGATGATTATTTGCAACTAACACTTAAAAATGAAACAGTGATTAATCATTTAAAATATGATGATACTACTACTAATTTAGAAGATGGAACGTTTATTGAAAATATTACTAGTGTTGGAGTTAGTACAGATTTACTTAAGCCTTATGAAAACTTTTTGCACACTGTAAATTTAGGTGCTGCTTATGTAGATGCTAAAACAATTGAAGATGATGGAGATTTATATAGTATAAATAATACTACTTCTGAATTGAACTTTTTCCCAATTTCAAAAACAAAAAGAAGTGTTCAACTTAGTTTAAACCAATCAATTTATGATAATGAAGACTTAAAACAAATTATTAATCATAAATTAAAACAATCAATTATTTTTGATGAGTTTGATGATCCAAAACTTGATAATATGGAGAATGAATTAATTTATAACTATTTTCTAGGAAGAGTTTCTAATAAAGTCATTTACAATCACCAAGATAACGCTTTTATTGAAAACTCTACTTCTTTTTCACTTAATTATAATGATTTTAGTCTAAGACTTGGGTACTATATGTCAAAAGATACTCCAAATTCAGGGAAAGAAGATTTAGAATCATATAGAGTTGATGCAAACTATAAAATATCAAGAGATTATAGTGTTGGTTATTATACAAATTATAATTTAGAAGAGAATATGAGAACAAAACAAGGTGTTTTATTCTCTATAAATGATATTTGTTGGAGATTAGATTTTAAATTTGAAAAAGAGATGGAAGCTAGTTCTAGCAAATTATATGATAGAAAAGAACAAGATGTTCTTTATGTACAATTTTTACTAAAGCCAATTGGTGGATTAGAACAAGAGTACAATTTAAGAAAAAGAGAGAATTAATATAGATGCAAAATGAGCAAATATATTTCAAAAATAGAGATGTAGCTGCTTTTAGATTACTTGATGTATTACCAATTGAAAGTATGAAACTAGAAGATTGGACAGTTTTTGCAACTTCATATGGTGGAGTTCCAATTGCAAAAATAATAGCAAATAAACTTGAATCAAATTTTGATTTGATTTTATCAAGTAAAATAATGGCTCCAAATAATGAAGATTGCGAAATAGCTATTGTAACTGAATCAGAAGAGGTTGTAATTCATGAAGAACTTGCAAAAGCTTTTGAAATCAGTTTAGATTTTATATTCGCAAAATCTAAACAAGTCTATGACAAAGAACTAATGAAAACTGTTAAATTATACAGAAAAGATAAAAGAATAGAGAATTTAACAAATAAAAATGTATTATTAGTAGATGAGGGTTTAAATACAGGACTTACGATGATGGCTTGTATTAAAACAGCAATTAATTTAGGTGCAAAGTCTGTATCTGTTGCAACACCAATCTTACCAAGTGCTAGTGTTCCAACAATAGAGTCAATTGCTGATGATTTATATTATGTTAAAAAATTAGATCATTTTGTTTTTATAGATTTTTATTATGATAAACTAGAAAATATTAATTTTGAAGATATAAAAAATATTAAATAAAAGGAAAAGTATGTCAACAGTGTGTGAGTTTGAATTAAATGGAAAAGATGAAATATTTGAATTTAATAAAGTAGCAAAACAAGCTAATGGATCAGTATTAGCAAGATTAGGAAATGCAGTTGTATTAGCAACAGTAGTAAGTGAATTTGATAATCCAGTAGAAGAGGATTTTACACCATTAACTGTTCAGTATGTAGAAAAAACATATGCTGCTGCTAAGCTTCCAGGCGGATTTATAAAAAGAGAAGCAAAACCAAGTGAATTTGAAACTTTAACTTCACGAGTAATTGATAGAAGTTTAAGACCACTTTTCCCAAAAGGATATGTATATCCTACAACAATTACTGTTATGGTTCTAAGTGCAGATAGAGATGTTGATTTACAAGCATTGGCTTTAAATGCAGCTAGTGCAGCTTTATATACTTCAAACTTACCTATTAAAAAATCTATTGCAGGTGTAAGAATTGGAAAAATCGATAATGAATATATTGTTAATCCTACTGCTGATCAAATGACAGAGTCTACACTAGATTTATATGTAGCTGGTTCTAAAGATGAATTATTAATGATTGAAATGAAATCAATTTCAAGTGAAGAGATGGTTGAAGTTGATATTGAAGCTTTCACAAAAATTCATAAAACTAATGAAGTAAATGAAGATGATCTTGTAGAAGCAATAGAAGTTGCACAAAATGTATTAAAAGAAGTTAATACAACTTATGAAAATGGATTTGAAACTGTTTGTAAAGAACAAAAAAGTGTAGAACTTGTTGAGTTTACTATTGATGAAGCAATAATTAATAATGTAAGAACTAACTATAATGCAAATGTAAAAGATGCTATTAAAAAACTTGCAAAAAGTGAAAGAGCAGTAGAATTAAAAGAGCTTGCAAAATATATCTTGGAAAAAGAGTACAAAGAAAATGAAGATATAAATCTTGCTCAAGTTTATGAAGCAGTTTCAATTGTAAAAAAAGAGATTGTAAGAAAAATGATTGTTGAAGATAAAGTTAGAGCTGATGGAAGAGGGCTTAAAGATGTAAGACCTATTTCTATAGAGACTAATCTACTTCCCTCAACTCACTCTTCTTGCTTATTTACAAGAGGTGAAACACAAGCTTTAGTAGTAGGAACAATCGCAGGGCCAAAAGATGGACAAATGTATGAAGTTTTAACAGATAAATCTACATCTATGGAAAACTTTATGGTACATTATAATTTTCCAGGTTTTTCAGTTGGCGAAGCAAAACCTATGTTTGGAGTAGGTAGAAGAGAATTAGGTCATGGAAATCTTGGTAAAAAAGCCTTAGAAGCTACAATTGATAAAGATTTTAATGAAACAATTAGATTAGTATCTGAAATACTTGAATCAAATGGTTCTTCTTCAATGGCTACTGTTTGTGGCGGATCTTTGGCCCTTAAAGCAGCAGGTATCCCAATTTCTGGTTTAGTTGCTGGTGTTGCAATGGGAATGGTAGTAGAAGATAATAACTATTCAGTTTTAACTGATATTATGGGTCTTGAAGATCATGATGGAGATATGGATTTTAAAGTTGCAGGTACAAGTGAAGGTATTACAGCACTTCAAATGGATATCAAATTAGGTGGAATAGAACTTAGTGTATTAAAAGAAGCATTACTTCAAGCAAAAGAGGGAAGATTACATATTTTAAATCTTATGGAAGAGGCTGCAAAAGAAATAGTTCCAAGTGATGCTTTACCATTGGTTGAACAATTCGCAATTGATCCAGGTAAAATAATGGTTGTAATTGGTAAAGCTGGTTCAACTATAAAAGAAATAATTGAAAAATTCTCTGTTTCAATTGATTTAGATAGAGATAGTGGAAATGTAAAAGTAAGTGGAGAACATAAACAAAATGTACTTGATGCTTGTGAGCATATAAAAACAATTTCAAATAATGCAACTTCTAGAAAAGAAAGTGGCAAAAATATTGATTTTGGTAAGCTTTATACACCAGAAGAAGTATTAGAAGGTAAAGTTGAAAGAATAACAGACTTTGGTGCATTTATCTCTTTACCAAAAGGGGGAGAAGGTCTACTGCACATATCAAAGATCTCAAAAGAGAGAGTTAAAAATGTTTCAGATGTATTAAGCGTAGGAGAAGAAGTAAAAATTAAAGTATTAAATGTTAAGAAAGATAGAATAGAATTAGCTTCAACACTATTGTAAAAATTTTAATACTAAATTAATATTTCTTTAGTTAAGATATAAAAAATAATATTTATTTATAAGAAAACAAGGGGTTTTTTATGGCTAAGCTTTTAATAGTTGATGACTCAACAATGCTAAGAGATATGTTGAATTATGCACTTAACGAAGGTGGTTACAATGATGTAACGGAGGCAATTGATGGCGTTGATGGGCTAGAAAAAGCTAAAGCTTCAATGTACGATTTAATTATTACTGATGTAAATATGCCAAATATGGATGGACTTACATTAATAGCTGAATTAAGAAAGTTGTCTCAGTATGCTAATAAACCAATTTTAGTATTGACAACAGAAAGAAGTGACGAAATGAAGGCAAAGGGTAAAGCAGCAGGTGCTACGGGCTGGATTGTTAAACCCTTTGTTCCAGATCAATTGTTAAAAGCGGTTAATATAGTTTTAAGTAGATAATTTATTAAGTAATTAAAGTAGATAAAGGATAAGTTATGTCTGGTTTTGATATATCTAAGTATAGAGAAATGTTTGTAGAAGAAGCAGAAGAGCTTTTTGAATCTGCTGATAATGTACTATTAGAAGCTGAAACAAATGGAAGTTTAACAGATGATCAAATGGGTCAACTGTTTAGAGATGTACATACATTAAAAGGTAGTGGTGCATCAGTTGAATTGACTCTTTTTGCTGAGTTTACTCATGACGTAGAGAATATGATGGATAAATTAAGAAACCATCAAATTGAATTTCAACCAGAAATGGCAGTAACTTTAATAGATAGTTTAGATGTAATGAGAGAAATTCTAGATCTTGAAGTAGCTGAAGATCTTGATAAAGATACTTTTGAAAACATGACTTCTTCTTTACTTTATGATATTCGAGCATATATAAATGGTGATAAAGTTAACCCAAAATCTGAATCAACTCCAGAAAATTCAACTGTAGAACAAACAGAAGATAATAAAACTGTAGAACAAAATTCCACTACAAGTGATAAAGTTGATGATGAGTCACTGACTAGAAATATAGGTTTTTTTGATGACAATTTAAATGATCAAAGAGATCATAAAACTTATGGAATATTTGCAGATGATGATTTAGATGATTCTACAGATACACCTTATGGTTTTTTTGATGATGATTTAAATGAAAGTGCACAATTAAGCATGGATGACAACTCTTCACAAAGTATTTATGATGATGATGAAGAGAACTTTGGATTTTTTGATGAAATGCCAGCAATTACTCCTGATTCAGAAATTGAAAAAAATGAAATAGAATCTGAAACTTCTAAACCACAAGAGCCTAAACAAGAAGATAAACCAGTAAAAGAAGAGGTTAAAAAACCTTTACCTAATAAAGAAGTATCTTCTAAGCAGCCTGAAAGAAAAGCAAGACCTGAAAAAGAGAAAAAGACTTCTTCAAATAATAATATTAGAGTAAATCTTGATAAAATTGATTTACTAATGAATAATGTTGGGGATTTAGTTATTACAAATGCAATGTTAACACAATTTTCAACTTCAATTGAAGAAGCAAAAACTAGAAACGCAGTTTTAGAAAGATTAGAGCTTTTAGAAAGACATATTAGAGATATGCAAGATTCTATCATGAGTATTAGAATGGTACCAATGGAATCTATATATTCAAAATTTCCAAAAGTTGTTAGAGATATTTCAAGAAAACTTGGTAAAAAAGTTGCCTTCAAACATTATGGAGATGGTGTAGAGATTGATAAAGCAATGATTGAGGGATTAACAGACCCATTAATGCATATTATTAGAAACTCACTTGATCATGGACTGGAAACTCCAGATGAGAGAACACAAAATGGTAAAAGTGAAACTGGTACTATATCTATTTCTGCTGAGCAAGCAAATGGACAGATGATTATTACTATTAAAGATGATGGTAGAGGAATTGATGCTGAAAGAGTTGCACTTAAAGCCTTAGAAAATGGGCAAATTGATAATAATCAATTTGATTCTATGACTGATAGCGATAAAGCCATGTTAGTTTTTGGAGCAGGGGTTAGTACTGCAAAAGAAGTTACTGATATCTCTGGGCGTGGTGTTGGAATGGATGTTGTTAAAACTAATATTCAAAAACTTGGTGGTGCAATAAAATTAGATACTGAAAAAGGTTATGGAACTACAATTATAATTATGTTACCACTTACTCTTGCAATTTTAGATGGTTTAGATATTGCAGTTGGTAATCAAAAATATATTTTACCATTAAGCTCTATTGTTGAATCATTACAACCATCTTCTGATATGATTAAAAAAATAGGTGATGGTACACAAGATTTACTAATGCTAAGAGAAGAGTTTATTCCAGTTGTTAGATTACATAACTTATTTGGAATAGAACCTACTTTTGATAAGTTAGAAGATGGTATGTTGATTGTAGTAAAATCAGGCAATACAAAAGTTGCCATATCTATTGATGAATTTTTAAATCAACATCAAGTTGTTGTTAAACCTTTAGATAAAAACTTTAGAAGTGTTGATGGAATAGGTGCTGCAACAGTAAGAGGGGATGGAAGTATTGGTTTAATCTTAGATGTTTTAGGTATTATTAATGCACAAATTAAGATTGAAAAAAGCGTAAATGCGACTAAGAGAAAAGCATCTTAGAAAAATATGAATGATACTAAACATTTACACGATAGAGTAAAAAAAATTCTTTATTCTTTGACAGGAATTACACTTGCAGAGAATAAAGATATTATGATTGCAAATAGATTACATAAGCTAAAAAGAGATACTAAATTTACAGGTGGTGATTTAGAAGCTTTGTTAGATTCAATCGAAAATGGAAATAATACAACAGAATTTATTAATTCTTTTACAACAAATAAAACACATTTCTTTAGAGAATGTTTTCATTTTGAAGATTTAAGGGATAGAGTTTTACCAACATTTGCACAAAGTGGTAATCAAATTAAAATGTATTGTTCTGCTTCTTCAACAGGAGAAGAGCCTTATTCTATGGCAATGACTGTTATGGAAGCAAGAGAAAAACTAGGTAAAAGTATAAATGCATCAATTATTGCTACTGATATTGATACAAATGTACTACAATTTGCAGCAAATGGAGTTTATAGATTTTCTAAATCTTCAAAAGAATTCCCAGATTGGATAAAGCCTCCTAAATATTTTAAAAGAAGAGTAGAAAAAAATCTTGCCAATGAGGAAATACTAATAAAAGTAAAAGATGAAATAAAAAAAATGATTACATTTAAAGTAATGAATTTAAATGATCCATCTTATCCTTATAAGAAAGAAGAGTTTGATGTTGTTTTTTGTAGAAATGTACTTATATATTTTTCAGTACAAGATCAACAAATGATACTTAAAAAACTATTTTCACATTTAAAAATCGGTGGAACTTTATACTTAGGTCATTCAGAGAATCCACATGATTTGATTAATTATGTTCAAAGAATAGGACAAAATATTTTTGTTAAAACTAAGGATGTACATTGATTTTAATTGGACACAAAGATGGGGGAATTGAAAGAGCCTCAAATAGTAGATTTAATCAAAAGATTAAAGGTTTTAATACTCATACTATAATTGGTGGTGAGTTTGCTGTAGGCAAAGATAGTGATGAGATTGCTTTTAAGACACTTCTTGGTTCATGTGTTGCAATAATGTTTTATGACAAAGTACAAAAAATAAAAGGAATGAACCATTTTTTATTACCTTCTACGAAAAACTCAAATGATGACATGAAATATGGTCTTTATTCTGTGGAAGCAATGCTAAATGAAATGTATAAACTTGGTTGTAAAAAAGAGAATATTACTGCTAAGATTTCTGGAGGTGCAGATATAATGCAACTTTCAAATGCAATTCCTAATAATAGTATTGGATTTAGAAATGTTGAGTTTGCAAAAGATTTTTGTAGAGCAGAGGGTTTTAAACTTATTAGTGAACATACAAGGGGAGAACACGGTAGATTGATTCTTTTGACAAACGATTTTAGCACTTTTATTAAAGTAACACAAAAAACAGCAACAGATGCAAAAATTGTTAATGAAGAAAAAGCTCTACAAACAGAAATTGCGAAAGAACCAGTTATCAAAGAATATGTTGGTGGTGTTGATCTATTTAATGAAGATATTAAAAAGAAAGATGAAACACAAATGGAAATCGAACTATTTTAAATGAGATTAAATGTATACAGTATTAGTTATTGATGATTCACCCTCTATGAGAAGAATCTTAAAAGATATGGTAAATTCAATTGATGAGTTTGAAGTAATTGCAGATGCAATGGATGCATATGATGCAAGAGAAAAAATCAAACAATATGAACCTGATTTAGTAACAATTGATATAAATATGCCAAAGATGGATGGAGTAACATTCTTAAGAAATCTTATGAGACTTCATCCTATGCCTGCAGTTGTTGTTTCGGGTGAAGGCGTAAGAGGAAATGATATTTTTGATGATGGTGCAGTTGGATTTATTCCTAAACCAGAAGCTGGTGAATCAATGATAAAATTTCAAGAAAGAATAAAAGATACACTAATGAATCTAACTTTCTTACTTAAAAGATATACATTAAAAAAGCCTAAAGCTTTAAAAAAACCTAAAAAAGTATCATCAAGTGAAATTGAATATAAAATTCATCCCGATGAAGTTATCAAATCTTTTCCTGCTACATTTCCAGGTAGTAGAATAATTGCAATTGGTTCTTCTACAGGAGGCGTAGAGTCTTTATTAAAAGTATTTAAACGTTTACCAAAAAATCTGCCTCCTATTGTTATTACTCAACATATTCCTTATGGATTCTCTTCTTCTTTTGCACAAAGATTAAATGCAAATTCAGAAGTAGTAGTTCATGAAGCAAAAGATGGAATGATTCTTGAAAATAGTCATGCATATTTAGCTCCTGGAAATATGCATTTAACTATTGAAAAAAGAAGAGATGGCAAATATATAACAAGACTTTTAGATACAAAAAAAGTAAGTCATCATAAACCAAGTGTTGATGTCTTATTTAGATCAGTAAATAATTCAGCCGGTGGTTCAGCTATGGCTATTATGATGACAGGCATGGGTGATGATGGTAAAATAGCAATTAAAGAGCTATATGACAATGGAGCTTATACTGTTGCTCAAAATAAAGAGAGTTGTGTAGTGTTTGGAATGCCTGCAAAAGCTATTGAAGCAAATGCTGTAAAAGATATTATTCATTTAGATGAAATAGCAGATTATATAATTGAATTTTCAAAAGGCAAAAAAAGAAAGTAGGGTAGAGACCCTGCTTTCTTAAAATATATCTGTTGTTCTTTTTAGTTTGTCTTTATCAAAATGAGTATAAATTCTAGAAGTATTTATATCTGCATGACCTAATGATTCTTGAACTAAAATTAAATCTTTGCTTTTTTGATAAAGCATTGTTGCAAAAGTATGTCTTAGCATATGTGCTCCATTTTTTTCTTTTCTAATACCTACACTTAATAAAATTTTTTCAACAATACTACTAATATATGCTTGACTAAGAGGCTTTCCTTTTTGATTACAAAATAGAAGATTTTCATTGCAAACTCTATATTCAAACCATTCATTAAGATCTGTTCTAATTATTTTTTCTTTTATCATAACAACTCTTGGTTTATTACCTTTTCCTCTTACTTGAATGATAAATGCATCTTCATCTTTGTTGAAATCTTTTAAATCAATATTTATTGCTTCACTAACTCTTATACCTGTATACAGTATTATTTTTATAATAAGTCTATTTCTTGCAGCAATTTTAGAACTAAAAGGATATTTGTCAATCCCATCTAAGAATCTATTTATTTCTTCTTTTTTCATAAAAGAGGGTAGTTTTGTACCTGATTTTCCTGCTAGACCACCCCAGTTTTTTAATTCTATACCAAACCTATGCACAAAACCATTTTCTTCTTCATTTTGTTTATCAATATATCCAAAAAAAGAAATTAGTGCAATTCTGTAGTTTTTTTTAGTTGCATCAGAAAGATTACTAGTTTCAGTTGCCAAAAAATCACTTAATAACTCTTCATCAATCTCTTTTAATGAGTTCGCACCAAAATTAATTAAAAAGTTATATAACTTTTCAAGAGGAATAAAATATACATGAATACTATTTATCCCATTATTTCTAACTTCTTTTATTGTCTTTTTTAGTTTGTCTATATCACTAAAACCTTTAATTAGCTCTTGCAATATTTGAGCTAATCTGTCTTTATTCTTAACTTGTCTATTAGATAAGGTAGTCATCTTATTTCTTAAAAAACGTGATAACCAGAATAAATATGTTTTTTCAAAGTTATTTTCACAATCTAAAGGATATTTCATTAAAAGCCTTTTATATATATATATTACTTTTGGAAACTATAATTTCCAAACTATAACACATGCTTTATTAAACTACCCTAAATCTAATAGTAAATAGCTTCTTTGCTATTTACTATCATACATAGACAAATCATCCATTGATACAAATAAACCTTTTTTTGATATTTTTCCATAATGATCATCAAATTTTGTTTTATATACTTTTTCTATTCTAAGTAATCTTCCCTTTAAATAAAAAGAACTTTTTATTTTTGTATCATTTAATATATCTGTTTGATTATAATCTCCATCATAAACAAAAACCTCTATGGGATTTGTTTGCATTTTAAAAAAAGTATAACCTTTTTCTTTATCAATTTTGTACAATTCATCTAAATTTACTTGTTTTTCTTCTTTCTTTTTAGGTGTCTCTACACTTTCTTGTTTTGTAGCATTACAACCTGTAAATAGTATTGAAAATACTATTGTTGCAGAAATGACTATTTTTTTATGCATTATGCTCCTTTTATTTTTAATTTAAAAGTATTCTTTTTCTAATTTTTTTATTCATATCTTCAAATTTTACATACACAGGTGTTATTTTAAAGACTTTATAACCTTCTAAAATATCATTTTCTTTATAATATTTATTTTTATATTTAATCATATTATTTTCATACATTAAATGCTTTTTTATTTGTGCTAGATTATCTCTAATCTTAAAAATAGTTGTTTTTTTAGATTTTATTGAGTCACCCTCTTCTTTTTTCTTTGTATCTTTTGTTATCTCTTTTTTCTTTATTGAAGCTATTGGATTTATTTGTTCTTGTTGATCTAAGTCTATTATTGCAGTTATTGTATCATCATCAATATTTTTTATTATTTTTATAGTATCTAATTTTGTATCTATCTCGTTGTTTACTAATGTTTCTTTCTTTTGTAATTGTTTTTTTTCTACTTTACTAATACTATTAGTGTCATTTATTTTGACTTTTACTTCATTTGTTATTTCATCACTAGTAGTAGAGGTAGTAGAGATTGTCAAAATAGACAAAGAAGCTAAAAATATAATGACAAAGATACCACTTACAATAATATAACTTTTTTTCTTAATGGGTCTATTGTTTATAAGTATTGTTTCTAATCTATTTATATAGTTAATAAAAAATAAATTAAGACTTGTTATTACTTTCTTAATATATTCAATCTTATTGTGATTATCTTCGTTTTTAATAGCTTGTTCTTTTTTCTTTACAAGTACTTCTATTTCTTCTTGATTATAATCTTTTAATTCATCTAAAAAAATCTCAATAATAGATTTTTCTTTAGCTAAGTATTCATTTTCTTTAATTTTTACTAAAATAGTTTTTAATTGGCCAGGAGTTAGCTTATATTCTTTCAGCAAATTATCTACACTTAAATCATTATTTGAATCGATTAATTTTTCATAAATACTGCTATATATATTTATACTCATAAAACTACCTTTGATAATTTTTATCATTATTACAAAATAATAGTTAATATTAGTTTAAAATAATAAATATTTTTATTATATATACTTGATTTGTCACCCTCTAGTAAACTCTTTGCCCTTTGTAGAATAAATAACTCTCTTTCCATATAGCTCATATTCATCTTTTTTCTCATTTGAAGGTTTATTTACAAA
>NZ_JBSRRO010000038.1:0-27482 GCF_055140965.1 Malaciobacter sp. | reverse complement strand
AGATAAACTAAATGTACTTGATGAGAGCTTGTATAAAGATTTGGATAAATATAATAAAATAGAAGCAAAAAGAGAATATGTAAAATCAAATATAATATATGCAACAAGCCAAGAAGTAGTAATAAATGACTCTTTGTGTATAAAATTAGAAGATGAAGGTGCAAAAAAAGTATTTGATGTAATAGTAATAGAAGTAAAATATAATGGAATTTTTCCAAATGCATTGGATGAATATATACAAAATATAAATGAAAATAAAAAACATGAACTTGAATATGAAGTAGAGTTTACTTCAATACCAAAAGATATAGAGTATGTTCCACCATATACAATAATAAAACCAAAAATAAACTCAGTACAAACAGCAATAGTAGCAAGTAGTAATAGTAATACAAAAGAAGATGCAAATACAATAGATGTAGATGAACAAGGAAGAATAAAAGTATTGTTTCACTTTGAAGAGAATAGAACAATATCTTGCTACTTAAGATACTCAAACTTCTTTGCAGGAGATAACTATGGAGCACAATTTCTGCCAAGAGTAAATAGTGAAGTAATAGTAAGCTTTGTAAATGGAGATATAGATAAACCAATAATAATAGGAAGCTTGTATAATGGTGAGAATAAAGTACCATATAACCTTCCAAAAGATAAAACAAAGAGTTATATCAAAACAAACTCAATGCCACAATATGAACATAAGCAAGGATATAATGAGATACTGTTTGAAGATAAACAAGGTGAAGAGTTACTGTCATTTAGAGCACAAAAGAATCTAAAAACCCATGTGTTAAATGATGAATATAAACATATAGAGAATAACTCAAAACTATTAGTAGAAAATGATAAAGAAGAGACAATTCAAAAAGATTCAATTATAACAGTTGGAGAAGAAGAAAGAAAAAGTATTAAAGCAAATAAGATTTTAACTGTTGAGAAAGAATCTATTACTACTGTTAAACAAGATTGTGAAAAACACTATAAACAAAACTTAGAAACCTTAATAAAACAAGATGAAAAGACATATTTAGAAAGAGATGTAGAAAAAATAGGAAAAGAGTTAAGAGTTGATATAGAAGATGGCTTTCATCTAAATACAAGTGATTTGAAAGTACAAGCTTCAGATAACTGCTTATTTGATGGAAGTGATGGTATAAGCTTTAAATGTGGAAGTAATATTCTAACAGTAGATTCAAGTGGCATTCACTTTAATACTTCAAACTTTGTAGATAATAGTGCGAATGGTGGGGTTGGTGTTGAGGAGGTAATAAGGGATGAAGATATAATGAACGTAAGATTAAATGACTTAAATAACAATTATCTTACAAAAACAATTGATAAAGATGTAGTATTAAAAGCAGACACTACATTATCAGATGGAAGAAATATAAAAGTATCATTAATTATCTTAGATAAAGAAGGAAAAGAACTTGCAAGGCAAACAAAAAATACAACTATAAAAAACAAATGCATTTCTGAATATTTTGATAAAGATGAAATCATAAAAGAACATAACCTTTCATATGAGGATATTTCTGAAATTGAAGGAGAAGTAGAATGGTAAAAGTACTTTTATCTAAGGACAATACTAAATGAATAAAAAATCACAAAAGAGTAAACATCCAAATGGTATTTTAAATGTGTTAGTTTTAATAGCTGGAACTATAGACCCAGTTAATGCAAGTACAGAAAAAAGTAAATATGCAAATAGTTATACACAAGAGACTTCACAAGATTTAGCTTTACAAAATCATGAAAGTTATACTCAAGTACCAGTAAACTATTGGGATAAAGAGTTTAAAGAACAAATAGAAGCCTTTGATGAAGAATATGTTAATTTAGTGCTTTTCCCTTTTCATGGATGGACAGGCGATAATAGTAAAGAAAATAGAGAAATTGCAGGAGCATATTTAGTTAATAGACTTTGTGGTGCAAATGGTGAAAAAGCATACTATGAAGAAACTTGGCAAAATAAACCTATATATTTTCATCTTCTAGGACATTCTCATGGAGGAAATGTAGTTAATGAAATGACAAAACAAATTGATAAATTAGGTTCAAAATGGCCAAAAGATTGGAAAATTAAATCTCTCATTTATCTTTCAACACCATTTTTTAAAAAACTACATCAAGTAAAAGTAAATGAAAACTTCTTTCATAAAGATGCAGAAGTATTAAGCTTATACAATGACTTTGATTTAACTCAACGAATGTTAGCTGATTTTTCTATGGAAACACTTTCTGATGAGATTGAAAAGTTAGATACTAGTAATTTGTCTAAATTTATAGATAATTTTAAAACCAATATTGAATCTTTTCCCATTGATATTTTAAAAAAGTTAAAAACAAGTACAGTAATAAAAACTATAATGAGTACTGCATGGGGAATTACTGATTATAATCATATAAATTATGAAGAAGGTATGGAACTTTATGACTTTACTATAAAACAATTATTACCTTCATTGAAAGATATTTTATCTGAAAGTATAAAGATAATAGACCACCTTTCAGAGCAAAAAACTTACGAAGTAAACCATAAAGATTTAAAAAAGAAGATTGATAAAAAAGAGCATACTATTATCGGAGCAAGCGAAGCAAGTAATCTTAAATCTTTTATACAACTTGTAGATACTGATATAAATAAAATTATACAAAAATTACAAAGAGTAATAGATGATAATAAAAATCAATCAGATTTCTCGAAATTACAATATCTAGAGATAGTTTTTTCAGATGCAGAAAATCAATTTATTCAGCACTTAATAGACTTTTTAAATATAGCCCCTAAAACATTACAAGGAGAAGGAAATACACTTTGGAATACTCTTTATAAAATATTACTACACAATATTGCTTATTACGATAATACTTATAATAAGCCCAACATTCAGTTTGAAAATAGTTTTTTTAAAGATAAAATAACCAATAAAAATGTAACAAGTGATGATATATATAGTTCAAAAAAAGAAGCCAAGAATTATTATAAATTTATAGCATATATTGAAGAAATTGAAAAAAGATATGAACAAAGCCCATCACAGTACAATCTATTAGATTTACTTTTTACTTTAATAGCAAATGAAAAAAAAGCCAAAGATTTTTTAAGTACTTTACCAGATATTATAAATAAAATTGACATAGTTGAATATATTGTTACAGGAGAAGCAGATAGAAGATTAAAACTTTTAAGAAAATTACTTACTAATATAAAAACTGTTTTTGATGTTAGAAATTTTGGAGAACTAGAAGATAGTTCACAAAAACTAACTGTTGAACAAGAAGAAAATAATAAAGATAATAATCCATATAATGATAGTTTAAAAAGAGGAAGTTTAATGTATTTTCTAATAGAATCTCACTCTACTAGCAGAAGAAGACTTCATCCAAAAGTAAAAGAATTTCTAAAAAGACTAGGAGCAAAAAGATGATAAAAATATTTATACTATTCATACTATTGACAAATATATTATATGCAGAATTAGCAAATAAAAAAGAGTTTATGAAAATGTGTAACAATCCAACACCTTCTCAAAAAATAACATTTGAAGCATTAGCTAAAGATAATAGAGTAAAAATTGATAAACAAATGTGTGCTTATCTTTATACTAAAACTGGTACAAGTAGTTTCTCTTCTGCTAATGTAGATACTAATAATATTACAGATTTGTCTCCTCTTCAATTTTTTTTAGATTTAGAAAGCGTTAGATTATATGATAATAAAGTAGAAGATATTTCAGTGTTAAAACATCTTACAAAATTAAAAGAACTAAATTTATCAGGAAATCCAGTAAGTGATTTATCTGCGTTAAAAGATTTAAAACATTTAAAGAATTTAGATTTACGTAAAACAAAAGTTGCTGATTTATCTTCCATAAATAGTATTAAAACTTTAAAAAACTTGACATATGGATATATGAAAAATACTGATACTATAGATATATCTCAAATCAAAGATTTAACTAATTTAGAATTTTTAAGTTTAGGGGATATAAAAATAAAAAACTTTCATGTGCTTAATAATTTTAAAAATTTAACATTTTTTAGTCCTCCTAAATCTGTTACAGTAGAAGATATGAAGATGCTAATTGATCTTAAAAAATTAAAAACATTAAGTTTAGATAATAATAAACATATAACAAATATAGACTTTTTACTTAATTTTCCAAATATAGAGCAATTATCTTTAAGGAATACAAGTATAAAAGATATTTCTGTTTTAAAAAAGATTCCAAGATTAATAACACTTGATATATCTGATACTCAAGTAACAGATGCTAGTGGAATATTGACAAATACTGATGTAAATCCTATGTATTTACTATTTAAAGCAAGAAATACACCACTTAAAATATGTTCTCCAAAAAATACTAAAGATATACGAGAAGGAAAATCTTGTTTTGAAAAAGATGGTAAAACTTTAAAACCTTGGTGGAAAAGATGGTTAGGGTTATAAGATGTATCAGATAAATACTTGCAAAATCTATTTGTAAAAATAGGAAAAGAGTTAAGAGTTGATATAGAAGATGGCTTTCATCTAAATACAAGTGATTTGAAAGTACAAGCATCAGATAACTGCTTATTTGATGGAGCAAATGGTATAAGCTTTAAATGTGGAAGTAATATCCTAACAGTAGATTCAAGTGGTATTCACTTTAATACTTCAAACTTTGTAGATAATAGTGCGAATGGTGGGGTTAGTGTTGAGGAGGTAAAAGATAAAGGTGCGATTATTGATTTAAGAGCAAATGACTCCTTTAGAGACTACATATATGATATACAAGAAGATGAATATGTATTAAGAGCTAACTCTTCATTAAAAGATGGAACAAAAGTAGAAGCTTCTTGCTTTATTTTAGGTAAAGAAAAAGAGATACTTGCAAAAGAGATTAAAACAATTAGTGTTGAAAACTCTAAATTAGAAGCAAGATTTGATTTAGATGAGATAATTCATTTAAATCAAATACCAGAAAGTAAAATTAAAAATATAAAAGGAATATTTTCATGGCAGAACTAAAAGTAACTCAAAAATATAATCCTAAAAGAAGAAGAGTAAAACTCTGTGTTGATTTGCCAAAATTTGAGATGTATAAAGTTCGATTTGAAAAAGAAGATAAAACAAATAAAAAAAGAGTTGGAATAAAATGTAATAATGAATATTATACGCCCAATTATAATTTTAAAGCAAAAGAACCATATGTGTTAGAAATAGATAGTGGATTTATAGGAAATATTTGTATAGAAAACCAAGAAAATACTCTAAGCTTTCCAATTTTACAAAGAGGGGAAGAAGAGATAACATTAGCCTTAGTTCAACCAAAAGAGAATATCAATAAAAATAATAAAGATTTAAATAAAAAGAGAAATTCCTTTACAAAAGAAGATAACTTAACTTTTTTCCAAACAACAAATGAATATTTTAAAAGTTTAGGAAATGAAGTATATTCAATAACTGATGAAATGAAAGAACAATTTATTATATTGTTTAAAGAGAATAGAAATGTAATTTATGGAGTTCTTGGAGATATATCTCAAGAGTTTTCATCTTTAAAAGATGGAGTATGGAAAGATATAAAAGGACTAAAATTTTATATTAAAGAGATAAAAGGAAAATCATATGTTATACTTAAAGGATTTGCAGGATTAAGACAAACACTAAAAGGAACAAAATATCTTTTATCTAATCCACAAGTAGGAGCATTTGCACTTACTGCAAAAGATATAGTAACATGGAGTTCAATAGTTAATGGAACAAAGATAACTATTATAATTAGTTCAGCATTTTCATTAATAGATTATTTTACTACAAAAGATGGAAAGGCTGATTTTACAGATATTGCAGTTAATCTTTTAACTGGTATTGGTAAGGCTTTGATTTCTTATTGGGCAGGAACGGCTGTTGGACTATTAGTAATGCCACTTGTAACTGCAGGTTTTATAGGTACTTTTGGAATTTTTATAATAGGTGCAGCTATTTCAATTGGTGTAGGAATAAGTTTAAATTTATCAGATGAAAGATATGGGTGGACAGAGTCTTTACAAGAAAAAATAAATGAATTACAAGAATCGTTTAATAAAAAAATAGAACAAATAGAAGAAGATGTTGATAATACAATTTATAAATTTTTTCAAGACCTTGAAAGAGAGTTTTGGAATTGGGTTAGTGCAAATGGTGGAACTACACCTTATGATTATGGAATGAGATATTAGTATATGGAAAAATTTGAAAAAATATTAAGTTTTTTTATTAAAAATCCTTATATACATATACAATTATCTAAAGAATTTTTAAATAGTTTTAGAGAAAATTTCTTTATACAATTAATTTTATTGCCCATTATTATGGTCATTTTATTAAGTATTTCTATTTCTGTAATCATTACTACTCTAAAGTTTGACTTATTTATATATTATCATAAGTTAGCAATATTTTTATATTTTTATATTTTTATATTTTTATTTGGTTTAATATATTATTTTTTTATACTTATAAGAAATTATTTTCATTTAAAATATAGATTATTAAGTATTAAAAGTTTTTATATAAAATATATATTTTATTTTACAATTCTTTTACAATTATTTTCTTTATCTTTAATTTTTACAATTAAAGGAATACAACCTATTACAATATATTTATACTATCTTACAGCAATTATACTTTTTATTATTTATTACTTTTATTACAAAAAAAGATGGCAAAAAAATATTTTTATAGATAATTATATTAAATATAAAAAAGAAATATTTAAACTTAATTTTCCTGAAAATTCTTTAAATGGTAAGTTTCAATTAGATTTAAAAGAAAGTAAAAAAGAAAAACCTATATTTACAAAAATATGGGAACTATTAACTATGATAATACTTAGGTTTGGTCTTACTTTACCTGTATTAGCATCTGTTTTTGGAAGTGGTAATATTAAAAACTATGATGCTACTATTTATTTTTGTGTTTATATTTTTATGTTTATGATACCTGTTTTTGCAAAAGGTATTTCATCACAAGTAGTATTTTATAAATTTATAAAACAAATAGAAAAAGAAGAAAATGTAACTATTTATAACGGTAAATTAAAAACTTTGGATAGTGAAAATAAATGAATTTTATAAAAAGTTCTTCAATACTTAGACAAACACTAAAAGGAACAAAATATCTTTTAGCTAATCCACAAGTAGGAGCATTTGCACTTACAGCAAAAGATATAGTATCATGGAGTTCAATAGTTAAAGGAACAAAGATAACTATTTTAATTAGTTCAGTATTTTCATTAATAGATTATTTCACTACAAAAGATGGAAAGGCTGATTTTACAGATATTGCAGTTAATCTTTTAACTGGTATTGGTAAGGCTTTGGTTGCTTATTGGGTTGGGACAGTTGGTGCATTAGCAGTTATTGGCATAGCATCAGCTTTTACAATATTTGGTGCTACAGTTGCAGCACCTGCTTTCGCAGTTTTTGCAGTAGGTGCATTAGTATCTATTGGGATAGGAATATTTTTAAATTCAAAAGATGATGAATATGGCTGGACAACATCTTTACAAAATAAAATAAATGAACTTCAAGAATCGTTTAATAAAAAGATAGAACAAATAGAAGAAGATGTTGAAAATAATAAAAGTGCATCAACTTTTTCAAAACTTGAATACTTAAAAATACTTTTTGCAGATGCTGAAATTCAACTTATCCCTAATCTAATAGAGTTTTTAAATATAAATCCTGCAACACTACAAGGTGCAGGCAATCCTTTATGGAATATTCTTTATAAAATACTACAACATAATATTGCTTATTATGATAATACTTATGCTAAACCTGATATTCAGTTTGAAAATAGTTTTTTAAAAGATAAGATTACCAATATAAATGTAACAAATGATGATATATATAGCTCAAAAAAAGAATCTAAAAACTATTATGAGTTTATAAAATATATTGAAGAGATAGAAGAGCGATATGAAAAAAACAAAACTCAATTTAATCTATTAGATTTACTTTTTACTCTTATAGCTAATGATAAAAAAGCTAAAACCTTATTAAACACATTGCCAAGTATTATAAATAAAATTGACATAGTTGAATATATTGTTACAGGAGAAGCAGATAGAAGATTAAAACTTTTAAGAAAATTACTTACTAATATAAAAATTGTTTTTGATGTTAGAAGTTTTGAAGAGCTAGAAGATAGTTCACAAAAATTAATTCTTGAACAAGAAGAAAATAATAAAGATAGAAATCCATATAATGATACTTTAAAAAGAGGAAGTTTAATGTATTTTCTAATAGAAACTCACTCTACTAGCAGAAGAAAACTTCATCCAAAAGTAAAAGAATTTTTAAAAAGATTAGGAGCAAAAAGATGACAAATAAATATATATGGCTTATTTTAAAGTTTCTTATTAGTGGAATCATATTATACGTAATGTACATAGATATTATATTTATTATTGGATACGATGAATTAGAAAAAATTACAAAGATGGATACTGAAGAATTGATGACTTATACTCCAGAATTAGGCCTATTTAATTTAGGTTTTTTTGCTTTTGCAGGATTTTCAGAGTTTATTCTATTTTTTGGTAAAGTTTTTTTATTTTTTGTTCCTTTCTTAATTATAATATTAAATGTTATTCTAACAATTCTTATTTTTTTAGCAGTTCTTATTTTTAAAGAAAAACTTAAAATCTTAATTGTATCAAGTGCAATAATATTTATCTGTATTATGTTATTACTTAGTAGTTTTTAAACTAAAAAATTGAGACCGTTATAAATTCTGTGTCAATCTACCTAAAGTAGCAAATCCGTACTTGTTACAACTCTAAATAGTTATCCATTTATGTACTTTTTTACATTTTTTCATATAAAATAATTTTTAATAAACTATTTTATAAGTCTAATTAACATAATAGGTGCAATTTCCACAAGTCCTAATCTTGCACCATTTAAAAAAAATACTCAAACTAACATTCCCCACAATATCCCTTAGCTTCTCCATTATGTAAGTTTTATTATTAGAAAGTTCTTCTGCATCAACATGCTTGCTTGATTTAAGAATAGACTCCATCATCGCTTCAATAAGATAATTAAATTTTCTATCATACCTTGCTGGGTCATTCATGATATTTGAAATTACATTCTGTCTTAGTGCTTCAGCTTCATCATCAACTAAAATACCCTCTTTGCTACTTGGAAAGAATTTTCTTGTGTCTTTTTCTACATTAATATTGTTGCTTAAAAAAAATGAAAACCTATTTTGCTTTATGCTCTTTCTTTTAACATCATATGCAAAAAATTTTAAATTATTTGAAGCTTGAATATAGTTTGTACCTTGTGCCTTAAGCTTGTCAATTCTGTCAAATAGTTCTTTATTCATAATTCAAATCCATTCATATCCCGTAAATATTTGTTTAATTTAGAAGTGTCATCCCCTGGTGTTCTTCTAACAAATGCTAATCCTATATGTCTAAGCATTAATGTAATTCTTTTAAGAACATTCCTATAATATTCATCTCTTCTGTCCTCAACCTCGTTTCGTGGAGTTTCCCCTCTGTAAATCTCCCCAACTCTTGAAGCTAATGCCCAACTTCTTCTAACCATTTTTTTACTTTCTGCTATCTCTTCTTCTGTAAAATACTTTTGCCATAATTCTGAATATTTATTATTTTTTTCGATTCTTTTTTCCATTCTAAGTAGTAATTTCCCTTGATAAAATGCAGTCTGTTCTAAACTTTTTAAGTCCTCTTTTCTTTGAACATTCTCTTTTAATAGCTCTTCTACTAATCTTACTACATCTTCATCACTTTCTACACCCTCTGTTTTAGAAAAGAAAAATTCTCTTTGTTCTATTAATTTGTTGATTTTTTCATGTAAAGTTTTCATTTTTTTACCTTTTAGCAAAATTTTTAATCTAATTTTTGTACTATTTTAACCTCATTTGGATCTAAAGAATAGCCTAATCCTTTTACTATTTTTATAGATCCTTCTGGGATTTTTTTTCTTAATCTTTTAACTAAAGCTCTAATGTTTGTCAAAGTAGTGGGTTCTCCCTCCCATACATACTCTTCAATCTCATCAAAACTAAATACTCTATTTATATCTTTTCCTAAAAGTTCTAAAAATAAAATCTCTTTTTTTGCTAATTTTATATCTTCATCATCTCTTACTAAAGAGTGTTTTATATAATCAAATACTGCATTATCTTTAAATTTTAATAGTTTTGCTTCATTATGGCAAAGTTTTTTAATTTTATGAATTAATTCATACATAAAAAAAGGCTTTTTCAAATAATCATCACATCCCATCTCATAAGAAGTTTGAATCTTATCAAGTTCATAGTTTGAACTAATAATAATAACAGGAACTGTTAAATTATATAATCTAAAAGATTCCAAAACAGAAATTCCATCAAGTGATGGAACATTTATATCCAAAATCAAGCATTGATAACCATTTGTACAATTATCAAGTGCTTCCTCCCCATCTGTAAATATATCAACAATATAATTTTCACTTTTTAAGGCATTGGCTACTAATGTGGCAAGCCTTTCATTATCTTCTAATAGTAGTATTTTCATAATTTTGCTCCTAACTTAATACTAAACATAGCTCCATTATTAGTATTCTCAACTTCAATTGTGCCATCCATTTTATCTTCAATTATAAGTTTTGCCATATATAAGCCTATACCATGACCATTCTCCTTTGTTGTATAGTAAGGTTTAAATATATTTTTTATATGCTCTTTTGGTATTCCTCCTCCATTATCTTCTATTTGGATTAATACATCATTTTGAATATTTCTTATATTTATATTTATTATTCCCTCTTTTATTCTTTTCTCTTTTCTTCTTTTTACTATTGAATCTTTTGCATTATTTACTATATTTAACAATATTTGCATTAGCTCATTTTTATATCCTAAAATATTTAAATTTGCATCTTTTTGTACTTGTACATTTGTCTTTATATAATTATATTTTATATTATGATTTATTATTTCCAGCATCTTTGTAACTGCTTCTGATATATTAAAGGAAACTTTCCTTTTTGATGGCATTATGAAGTTTTGAAAATCACTTATTGTTTCACCCATATATCTAACTTGTACCATGATATCATTTACAAATGCATTATTCTTTTCATCTATTATCTTTTTATCTGTTGTATATATCTGTTCTTGTGCTATTGTTGTTATCTCTAAAAGTGGTGTCTTCCATTGATGCGCAATTGATGAAAATATCTCCCCTATTTCTGCTAATTTTGATTGTTGTATCATAAACTCTTGATTCTTTATTTTCTCTCTTAACGCAAGTTTCTCTTTTGTAACATCAGTAAATACAACTACTGTACCACTTGTTCTATAAATATCTTCTGTATAATCTGTTTGATCAATCATATAAATATGTTCTTTATTATCTTTTGATTTTAAAATTATTGCATTACTTTCAAAATGATTTTTATCTACAAATGTTTTTAATAAGCTTAAAAGTTTTTTTACATTTCCATTTTCTATGAAATCTTTTAATTTTTTTCCTTTGATTATATTTGTACTCATCTCTAAAAGTTCATCAAATTTAGCATTAGAATCAACAATAAACCCCTTTTCATCTTCCCACACAATAGGGCTTTTTATTGAGTCTAATAAAACTTTATCAAATTGCATTCTTTGTTTTAATTTTTTTGAGCTTTTAATTCTTAAGTATAAATTGTGAATTAAACCTAAAATTAAAAAAACCAAAAAAGGAGATATAATAAAAACAAAATCAATAAAAAGTCGATTTTTTTCAAAAAAAGACAATGGTGCATTTACATATTTGAATTTTTCATTTAATATATTTGGATTTATATTAAACTCTCTTACCTTTTCATAATCAAAAACATAGTTATAACTATCATCAGTTTTAATACTTACACTACTGTTTTTATTCTCCATTATTTTTTTTATTTCTTTAGCAGAGTTTCTACCTAGTTGTTTTATATCAACTAATTTACCTCCAATTGCACCTTTTTTTATAAACAAATCATCAGTAACAAATACTGGAATTTTTGCATTTTTCATAAAAGAAGCAATTTCATAATTTGGATATAATTTTCCAGTACTATCATTATAAAATCTTACGAAAAATAATGCTTCATTCTCTTTATATGTTGAAAATTTATCTATTAAATCATCGAATTTGATTTTTCTTATATACTCAACTTCAAACTTATCTGTTATTTCTTCAATTGCTTCTTCAATAAATTTATTTGAATCATCACCATTTGCACTTTGGTCATTTAAAATATATAGTTTTTTTAATGTAGGATATAATTTTTTTATGATTTTTATATTGGTTTTAATCTCTCTTTTTTCAAGCATTCCACTAACTTGTTTTTCAAGACCATAATCTTTTATTTCATCTTTTGAGTATTGTTCTAATCCTATAAAGTATATAGGTTGAGTAATATCTAGTTCTTTACTATTTTGTAAGATAAAAGCATATGCAAATTTATCAACTGCAACAACTAAATCATATTTATGTTTTTTTAATTGAAGATCATAAAGTTCTGTTAGCTTATCAAAGTAATTTTCTGAAGCGATTCTTTTTGAATCCATATATAATACATTTGCATCTATATTTGTAGTATAAAAAAATTCTTCCATCCCTGCAATTACTTTATCACTCCACTCAAAGCCTTTGTGATAAGAGTTAATTATTAAAACATTTTTGATCTCTTTTGCAAACAATGAAGTAGTTAAAGTATTTAGTAGTAGAAAAGTGCTTAGTAGTATAAAAATGGATTTTCGCAAGATTATGCCTTTTTTCTTAATATTCTAAATTATAACATTAAAATATTATTATGACACTAAACAAAGAGAAAAATCTCTTTGTTTATTTTAATATTCAAAAAAAGTTTTTTGTAATTCTTTTTTATCATTTGTTTTAGTAAGTCCAAGCATTAATAAAATTCTTGCTTTTTGTGCATTTAAGTTATCTGTTGCAATAAAACCATATTTTTCATCATTTACCTCACCATGTAAGTTTGTTCTACCACTACCTACTCTTGAAGTTCTTGCAACAACAATACCTTTTTTTACAGCTTTACCTAAAGCTTCTTGAGTACTTGGATATAAGTTACCATTACCCATACCTGCATGAATAATACCTTTTGCTCCTGCTTTTACTGCTGCATTTACAAAAATATCACTATCATTAGCATGTGCATATAAAATCTCAACTCTTGGTAAAGAATCTATTTTTTCTATATCAAACTCTGAATTATATGTATGTTTTCTAGTTGGGTTCATATAATAATGAACATTACCATAATAAACTGTACCAATTTTTCCAGTATTTGGTGAAGCAAAAGCATTTACCATAGAAGTATTAACTTTAGTAACTTCTCTTGCACTATGAATTTCATCATTCATTACAACAACAACACCTTTACCAGCTGTTTGTTTATCAATTGCTACATTTACAGCATTGAAAATATTCATTGGACCATCAGCACTCATAGATGAACCTGATCTCATAGCTCCAACAAAAACGATTGGTTTTTTACTTTTTACTGTTAAATCAAGAAAATAAGATGTTGCTTCCATAGTATCAGTACCATGAGTAATTACAACACCATCAACATCATCTTTTTTAAGTAGTGTGTTAACTCTTTTTGCAAGTTTAATCCACACTTTATCATTCATCTCTTGTGAACCAATATTTGATATTTGTTCACCTTTAATATTTGCTAATTCTTTAATTGAAGGAACAGCTGAGATTAACTTATCAACTGTAACTGCACCTGCTGAATATGAACTTTTTGTAGAAGACTCACCTGCTCCTGCAATAGTCCCACCTGTAGCTAAAATAGTAATATTTGGTTTAGCTAAAAGTACTGATGTACCAACAAAGGCAAATAACGCAACTGATTTTAATAATTTCTTCATGACAATCTCCTTTTATTTGATTGTAATTGGATAATAAACTTTAAAAAGTTAACATGATACTTAAAAAAAATGCATACAAGAACCGATCTTGTATGCATTGAAGATATTTTGCTTAGATAATTATTCCAGCGAAGATAAATCCAAATATAACACTAAGAGCAATAGCTATAACTCCTGGTATCATAAATGGGTGGTTGAATACTAAATTACCAATTCTTGTTGAACCTGTATCATCCATCTCAACAGCTGCAAGTAGCGTTGGATAAGTTGGTAATACAAATAATGCACTAACTGCTGCAAATGATGCAATTGCAGTAACAGGATCAACACCTAAAGCTAATGCTGCTGGCATTAATGCTTTTGTTGTTGCACCTTGAGAATATAAAAGCATACTTGCGAAGAATAAAGTAATTGCTAACATCCAAGGATAGTTATTTAATAAATTACCTGCAAAACCTTTAATCTCATCAATGTGAGCTCCAACAAATGTTGTACCTAACCAAGCAACACCAAGTACACAAATACAAGCACTCATACCTGATTGGAATGTTGATGCAGTAATAACTTTTCCAGAATCAACTTTACAAGCCATTGTAATAATAGCAGCACAAGTTAACATAAATACCATAATAGCGGCATTTCTTGGAAGTGATGGATCTTGAATAACTCCAACTTTATCACTAATTAAAGTAGCATAAGTTACAACAGAGATAATAGTAAGAATAAAAATACCAACTGATAGTTTTGCACCTTTTTTAATCTCTACTTTTGTTTCACCTCTTAATTTAACTAAACCTTTTTTCATTCTATCTTGATAAATAGGATCGTCTTTTAAATCTTTTCCTAAAAAGTTACTTACAAAAGCTGTAATCATACAAGCTGCAAATGTTGTAGGAATAACAATCGCTAATAACTCAATATATCCAACCCCTAAAGGCTCAATAATCCCACTAAAGAACACTACTGCTGCTGAAATTGGAGAAGCAGTAATCGCAATTTGTGATGCCACAACTGCAATACCTAAAGGTCTTGATGGTCTAATACCTTGTTCTTTTGCAACTTCTGCAATTACAGGAAGCGTTGAATATGCTGTATGTCCTGTACCTGCAAGTAGCGTCATAAAATAAGTAACTGCTGGTGCTAAATATGTAATATGCTTAGGATTTTTTCTCAAAATATCCTCTGCAATTTTTACCATATAATCTAACCCACCTGCAATTTGCATTGCTGCAATTGCTGCAATAACTGACATGATAATTAAAATAACATCGATTGGTATACTACCTGGTTCTAAACCAAAGAAAAGACAAAGAACTAATACTCCAAGTCCACCTGCATACCCAATTCCAATTCCACCTATTCTAGCCCCCATATAAATAGCGCCTAGCACTACTAATATTTCTAAAAATAACATAACGTCCTCCTTGTGAGTTATTTAATACTGTATTTAAACTATTTAATTCTTGGTTTAATCATATTTTCTGGTCTAATAATCTCTTCTAGTTCACTTTGTGTTAAAAGTTGTTTTTCTAATACAATGTCGTAAACTGATCTTCCAGATTCTAACGCCTCCTTTGCAACATTTGTTGAGTTTTCATATCCAATATAAGGGTTAAGTGCAGTTACTAAACCAATACTATTTAAAACTAAACTTTTACAATGTTCTTCATTTGCAGTAATTCCATCAACACATTTCTCTGATAATGTTTCAAATGCATTTTTCATCATATTAATTGAATTAAATAAGTTATATGCAATTACAGGTTCAAATACATTAAGTTGTAGTTGTCCACCCTCACTTGCCATTGTAATAGTAACATCTGCTCCAATTACTTGGAATGCAACTTGATTTACAACTTCAGGAATAACTGGATTTACTTTACCTGGCATAATTGATGAACCAGGTTGCATTGCAGGAAGGTTAATCTCATTAATTCCAGTTCTAGGTCCACTACTTAAAAGTCTTAAGTCGTTACAAATTTTAGAAATTTTAATAGCTACTCTTTTTAATACTCCAGAGATTTGTACATAAGCACCTGTATCTTGTGTTGCTTCAACTAAATCTTTTGCTGTTACAAATGGTCTTCCAGTTACTTCTTGTAATCTTTGTTCTACTTCATGTGCATATTCTGGGTGAGAGTTAATACCAGTACCAATTGCAGTTGCACCTAAATTCATCTCTCTTACAAGTTGTTGTGCTCCAATTAATCTTTCAATATCTTCATCAATCATAGTTACATATGTATGAAACTCTTGCCCTAATGTCATAGGAACAGCATCTTGAAGTTGTGTTCTTCCCATTTTAATAACATCTTTAAATTCATCTGCTTTTTTCATGCAAGATTTTCTTAAAACTTTCATTGAATCAATTAATTCATATATTTTTTCAAAAAGTGCAATTCTAAATGCTGTTGGGTAAGCATCATTTGTTGATTGTGATTTATTTACATCATTATTTGGATGTAATAAGTCATATTGACCTTTTTTATGACCTAAAATTTCTAAGGCTCTATTTGCAATTACTTCATTTGCATTCATATTAGTAGAAGTACCAGCTCCACCTTGAATAACATCAACAACAAAATGCTCATGTAAAGAGCCATTTATTATCTCATCGCAAGCTTCACAAATTGCATTTTTTTTGTTTTCTTCTAATAGTTTTAAATTATAGTTTGCTAATGCACAAGCTTTTTTTACTTTTGCAAGTGATGTAATAAATGTAGGGAATTGAGATAATGTCACACCTGTAATATGGAAATTATCTTGAGCTCTTGCAGTTTGCACTCCATAATAAAACTCATTATCTATCTCTCGTTCACCGATTAAATCGTGCTCCATTCTTTTACTCATAATATGTCCTTTGAATTAATTTTGAAATTAAAGTCTTTCCTTATTTACTTTAAAAAAGGCTTTAATTTTTTACTTAATGTAATTCTATAAGTCCAAAATGAACTAAAAGTGATTTTTTATGAATAAGTATTCATTTTTTTACTTTTTTTTACTTTTTTTAAATATGAAGCTTTAAAATTTAAATATAGTTATTTATAATCTTTTTTTGATTTTAGAGAAAAAGGAGAGACTGGGCTGTTTTGTGCTTTTTTATAGTAAGTGAATGAGCATTATTATTTAAGGTCTAGTATTATTAGAGCGTTATACTAGTTAATATTACTACTACGTTAATTAAACATTAGTTTTTATAAGTTCAGGATGGCGACTATTTTATAAAAATAGTCATTTTACTAATAAACCTATCATTTCCCGTAAAAATATCAAGGTTACTATTGGATAAGCAAACTCACAGCCAGGAGCTATACATCCAAAATCATTAAAATAGAAAAGCTTGATGGGATAAGCTTTTCTATGCTGGTTGTCTTCTACTCTTTTATAGTAGCTAGCTTTCTTCTCATATATGCTATTTTATTTTGTAAAGGAAGATGTTTTGGACAAGTATCCTCACAACCAAGAAGAGTCATACATCCAAATATTCCATTATCATCACCAACTAATTCATAATAATCATCAATTGTTCTTTCATCATGAGGGTCACATTCAAATCTTGCAACTCTATTAAGACCAACTGCACCAACAAAATCTTCTTTAATAAGTTTTGTTCCACAACCTGCAACACAACATCCGCACTCAATACATCTATCAAGTTCAAATACTTCATCTGCAACATCTGGTTCAATTCTCTCTTCAAGATTAGAAATATCAGTCTCTTTTGTTGTATGAATCCAAGACTCAACTCTTTTACTCATACCATCCATCCACTCACCTGTATTAACAGATAAGTCTTTGATTAGTTTAAATGTAGGAAGAGGTAAAAGAGTAATTACATCTTCAAAATCTTTTGTTAATGATCTACACCCTAATTTTGGTCTTCCATTGATCATCATGGCACAACTACCACAAATACCAGCACGACAAACAAAATCAAAACTCAAACCTGCATCCATATTTTCTCTTATGTATGTTAAAGCTAAATAAATAGTCATACTATCTGTCTCTTCAATCTTATAATCTTTGAAATATGGTTTACTATCTCCACTTTGTGGGTCATATCTTAATACCCTAATTGTTAATTGCCGTGCCATTACTTAACTCCTAATCTTTTATTTTTTCTTTTATACTCTTCTTGTAAAGGAAAAGGCATAAGAGCATCTTGAATTTGGTATCTATCTTTACCATCAGATTCTAATTTGTCAGTTAACTCATCAACTTCTGCTTGTCTTACTGCTGATAATTCATTTTCTATAATCATACCCTTAGCACCATATCCTCTAAATCCAGGAGGTATTTCCATTTTCATAATATCTAACTCTTCATATTCAACAGTTGGCATTGTATTACCCTCTTCCCATGAAGTAAGAGTTCTTTTTAACCAATTTGCATCATCTCTTTTTGGATAATCTTCTCTTGTATGAGCCCCTCTACTTTCTGTTCTATCTAACGCACCTTTTGCTACACAAAGTGCAACTTTAAGCATCATTGGAACTCTATATGCTTCTTCTAATTCAGGGTTTGCAGTTAGTTGTTTATTTTCAACAGAGATATTTTTTGATTTAATATAAAGCTCTTCTAACTCTTTAACTGCTTTTTCTAAACCATTTCCATCTCTAAAAATACCAACATAATCTTGCATTATTTTTTTCATTCTATTTTTAATTTTGAAAATATTTTCTGTTCCATTTAAAGATACTAATTGCTTAATATAATTCTCTTTTTTAGCAACTGCATCTTCAATAGTTTTTGTATCAATATCTATCTCATTATCTTTACAAAAATCTGCAAAGTAGTTACCTACAATCATACCTGCAACAACAGTTTCAGATACAGAGTTTCCTCCAAGTCTATTAAATCCATGCATATCCCAACATGCTGCTTCACCTGCACTAAAAAGACCTTTTAATGTAGGAGATTCCCCTGTTGGTTTTGTTCTAATACCACCCATTGAGTAGTGTTGCATTGGATGAACTGGTGCCCAACCTTTTTGTCCCTCATCAGCTGGATCAATTCCTGCAAAATATTCACAAATTTCTTGTACATCTCTTAGGTTTCTTTCAATATGATCTCTTCCTAAAATAGAGATATCTAACCATAAGTGTTTTCCATAAGGTGAATCAACACCTTTTCCTTTTCTAATGTGTTCCATCATTCTTCTTGAAACAACATCTCTACTTGCAAGATCTTTTTTCTCAGGCTCATAGTCTGGCATAAATCTGTGTCCATCAACATCTCTTAGAACACCTCCATCACCTCTACAACCCTCAGTTAATAAAATACCTGATGGGAATAATGGTGTTGGGTGAAATTGTACAGCTTCCATATTTCCAAGTTTTGCAACTCCTGTTTCTAGTGCAATTGCTGTACCAATTCCCTCACAGATTACTGCATTAGTAGTAATTTCATAAACTCTACCATATCCACCTGTTGCTATTAATGTTCCTTTTGAAACATATGCTACAACATCACCTGTAATTAAATCTCTAACAATTGCTCCATAACATCTATTATTTTTATGAATAAGTCCAATTGCTTCTTTTCTATCTTCAATATTAACATCATTTTTTAAAGCTTCATTTGCAACAGCAAAAAGCATTGTATGCCCAGTTGCATCAGCTGTATAACATGTTCTCCATTTTTTTGTTCCACCAAAGTCTCTTGAGTTAATTAAACCATGTTTATTATCATCTTCAAAAATGTTTGTTTTTTTAGTATTAATAACTGCTTCATGGTTACCTTTTCTAATTCTTGTCCAAGGCACACCCCAAGATGCTAATTCTCTAATTGCTTTTGGTGCAGTTGTTACAAACATTCTTGCAACTTCTTGATCACATCCCCAGTCACTACCTTTTACAGTATCAGAAAAGTGAACATCTTCATTATCACCTTCACTCATTTTTGCATTACCTAAACTAGCTTGCATACCACCTTGTGCAGCAGCACTATGAGATCTTTTTACAGGAACTAAACTTAATACTGTCGTACTTAATCCCTTATCAGCAGCAGCAACAGCAGCCCTAAGACCTGCTAAACCTCCACCAACTACTAATGCATCACAATATTTAATCTTCATAATCTAACCTTTAATTGTTTATAATTTTTGAACTATTTGTTGGTTGATACTTTTGTCCTGGTGCAATATCATTTTCTAATCCAATTTTAATATATGCAAGTAAAGTTACAACTCCTAAAGTTAAAAATACAACGCTAAGTAATTTTTTAATTTTTAACATTTTAGCTCTTGTTGCTTTTGGGTTTTCGCCATCAAACCAACCCCATTTCATAGCAGCTCTGTATAATCCAACAGAACCATGAATCTCAACACAGATTAATAAAACAATATAAAGTAACCACATATGATCTTCAACAACTCTATATGCTGATCCAAATGGACCTATATTTTGAGGTTGAGTAAACATAATAAATAAGTGAATCATTGCTGCAAACATCATGATTAGTCCACTTATCCATTGAAACATCCACATTGATGTATCATTGTGTTTCATCATTTTTGCATGTTCTTTAATTTTTATATATGTTTTATAACTAGTAGGAAATTTTCTTAATCCTAAAATTGCATGTATTATAAATACAATTGTTATAGCCAAAACAAAAAAACTTACAACAGCTGGTATTCCACCTTCAAATATGAAATCTAGCTCGAAAGCTTTTGTTACTGCATGCATTACATCTTTTCCAAGAAGTATTGTTGATACAAACAACATATGCCCCATCATAAAAAGTGCTAAAACTACACCAGTAGCAGTTAACCACACATCCATTTTTGCAGGAGTTCTACTCTTTTTACCTTGAGTAGTTACACCTGTATATGCTTCAATTACCTTTTCCATAATTACCTCCAAGTAACCTTATAAAGTACTTATTTTTTTAAATTAAGTAATTTTATAAGAAAAGTATGACATAAAAGGTATTTTTTGCGTTTTTTTGTAAGTTTTTTTAAAAATTTTAATTAATTTTAATATTTTAGAGTAAATAGTGGAAAAAAATAGAAATTATGTAGTTTAATTTGAGTTAAGGTAGTAAAAGATCTTTTACTACCTTATATTATTTTATAAGTCTTTTTTAATTTTTTGTGCTAATGAATCAATTGTAAAACCAAAATCTTCAAATAATTCATTTGCAGGAGCACTTGCACCAAATGTATCCATACCATAAACTACATCTGCATATTTGTAGTACTCTAAAGCTCTTGCTGCTTCTACGGCAAAAACTTTTGTGTTTTTATCAATAATATTTGAGATATACTCTTTATCTTGCTCAAGAAGTAAATCAAAACAAGGAACAGAAACAATATTTGCTAAAATACCATCTTTTTCTAAAGCACAAGCTGTTTTAAGTGCAAGCATTACTTCACTACCACTTGCCATAATAGTAACAGTTGCACCCTCTCTTTTTTTAAGTAAGTATCCACCATTTGATACATCACCAAACTCTCTTTTTGATTTTAAAACTTCTAAATTTTGTCTTGAACAAACAAAAGCACTTGGAGCATTTAATTTTAATGCAGTTTTCCAACAATCAATATTTTCATTAGCATCAGCAGGTCTAAATACATAAAAATTTGGTAAAGCTCTAAATTGAGATAAATGTTCAATTGGTTGATGTGTTGGACCATCTTCTCCAACACCAATAGAATCATGTGTCCAAATAAAATGTTGAGGAATACTTGCAAGTGCAGCAATTCTTGCAGCTGGTTTTAAATAATCAGAAAATACAAAAAATGTTGCACTATAAACTCTAAATAAACCATATAAGTTCATTGCATTACAAATTGATGCCATAGCATGCTCTTTTATTCCAAAATGAATATTTCTTCCAGTTGGAAAATCTCCCATATCTAAAAGTTCAGTTTTATTTGATGGAGCTAAATCTGCACTTCCACCTAAGAATCCTGGAATTGCTTTTGCAATTGCATTTAAAATTTTATGGTTTGAACCTCTTGTTGCTACACTTGAACCCTCTTCAAACTGTGGATACTCAATATTATCAAAATTTGGATTTTTAAGCTCTTCTATTTTTGCTTTTGTCTCTTCACTTAAAGACTCATTCCAAGCATTTTCAGCTTCAACACCTTTGATTAATTTGTCAAATGCACCTTTAATATCATAAGGAACAACAAACTTTTCATCTGGATTAAATCCTGCTTTTTCTTTAGAAGCTCTTATCTCATCTTCACCTAAAGGTGCCCCATGTGTATGGTGACTCCCCTCTAAAGTTGCAGCACCTTTTCCAATAGCAGTTTTTGCAATAATTAAAACAGGTTTAGTTGCTTCTTTTGCTTTTGTTATTGCATTGTCAATTTGAGTAAAATTATGCCCATCAATCTCAATTACTTCAAAATTAATAGCATCAAATCTTTTTTTAACATTTTCACTCCATGAAATAGAAGTATCTCCCTCAATTGTAATAGAGTTTGAGTCATAAATAACTACTAAATTATCTAAGTTTAAATGTCCAGCAGTTGCGCATGCTTCATAAGAAATACCCTCTTGTAAATCTCCATCTCCACATAAACAATAAACTTTATGATTTATAACATCTTTTCCTAATATATTTTGTGCATATTTTGAAGCCATAGAAAAACCAACAGCATTTGCAATACCTTGACCTAAAGGACCAGTCGTAATCTCAATACCATGAGTATGTCCATACTCTGGATGACCTGGTGTTTTAGAGTTATGTTGTCTAAAATTCTTAATATCTGAAAGGCTAACATCAAATCCCCATAAATGAAGAAGTGAATATACAAGTCCTGTTGCATGACCACCACTAAATACTAATCTATCTCTATTTAGCCATTTATCATTTGAGGGACTAATATTTAAGTGTTTACTTAATACTGTTGCAATATCAGCAAGTCCCATTGGAGCACCTGGGTGACCTGAGTTGGCTTGCTGAACCATATCAGCAGCTAAAAATCTAATTGTATTAGCTTGTTTTTGGAGTAGTTCTTTCGACATAATTTTCCTATATTGTTGGAGTTTTTTTTAAAGTAGTGCCAATTATATCTAAAAAGCTTTAAAAAAAATATGAAGCAATGAAACTTAAAGAAATTAAAAAGAAGAAGTTTAAACTTCTTCTTTTTTAAATATCAGGGTCAACTGAAACATCCTCATCAATTAAAATTTTGATATTTGAAGTTCCACTTGTAGTTCCCTCATAAACATTAAATGTATTACCATCATCATCTGAAATTTGTCCATCTGATTTTGTCCAATTCCCCTCAAGCCTAACACTATCTTCACCAGACTCATCACCAAAGATTTTCAAGATATTTTCATCATCAGTTAAATCTTCAATACTTTGTTCATCAATAATAATATGATTTGCTAAATCATTTGTTAAATCAATGGCTTCAATGTTATCAACTTTTGGTGCTATATTTGAAAGATCTATATCTTCATCAGTTAGTACTTTTAAAGTATCTTCACCCTCACCTGCATCAATAATATCACCCTCATGATAAACAATTTCATCATCTCCTGCGCCTGCATTAATATTTGCATTTGAACCATGAGAATCAAATTTTTCATCCGCATCAGTTCCAATCATATTTGAAGACTCTTCTACTTCAAGTTTTGCAGTTCTTGAAGTAGTTTTTTCTTCGCCATCAAAAGATTCTGTTGAAGTTACACTTGCTTTCATTGAATTAATTTCTGTACTAGATAATTCTGTTGATGATACAACCGTGTATTCTTGTTGTGTACCCTCATTTGATGGTAAAGATACTGTTCCATTAGAAACAGTATATTCATTTCCAATACTATCTTTTATACTAGTAATTGATGAAGGTAAATTTTCAATTGTAATATTTGACAATGTTTCACTTCCATCTTTATCAGCTAATACAGCTGCTAATACAATAGTGTAATTATAAACAGTTGTACTCATTGGTGAACTATTAAATACACTAGCATCTCCTTTAACTACTCCATCACTGCATTTAATATTTTCAAAATTTGAAATTTTATTTTGAATATAATCTTTATTGTAATAATAATCACTATATGTATAATCTTTTAAATATATTGAGTCATTACCTTCTCCTCCATCTACATCACCAGAAACTTTATCTTCAACTGTAATAAAGTCATCTCCTTTACCTAGATATATAGTATTATGATGTTTAATGTCATCTCCAACATAAACAACATCATCTCCACCAAATGTTTGAACTGTACCTTTTACATCATCATTATATTTTATATACTCAGCCTCATTTGTATATCTTTCTCCATAATAATCACTATTATGTTTCACATAATCATGAGTAATTACTTGGCTACCATTATCTTCTACACTAAAATCTAATCTTGGAGTGCTTGTAATATCATCAATATTATTTTCAATATTAATATTTACTTTTACACTTGCTTTATCTCCATCTTCATCTTGAGTATTTACTACGAAGCTTTCTGTAAACTCTTTTATATCATTAAAGTTTCCACCAAAGCTATAATCTCCAGTTTGAAAATTAAAATCTAAAGTAGCTCCTGAACTAGTTAAAATTGTAACAATATTATTTGATGAATCATCTATTGTATAGCTATTTCCATCTACGACAATTGACTCAATAGAAATTTCACCATCGCCACCAGATATATTATCTAAAATATTTCCTTCAATTTTTTTATACACATTCTCAACAAGTCTATCTTTTAAATCATTTTCATCTTCTATAATTGTCACATTTGTTTTTACATTACCAATATCTTGTGCAACTTTATCTAAATATGTAGTATCTGTAATACCTTTACCTATTCCTATTACATTTAACTCTTTAGCATTGTTTTCTAAAAAGTCTTTCCAGTTTTCTAAGTATTTACTATCAATAATTCCATATTCATCATACCAACCATCATAATTTTCTACATTAGGTTTACCATCAGAGATAAAATAAACTGTTGCTTTTTCTCCATTTGCAGGAGGAGTATAGTTTGAATATGTCTCTTCTAGTGCATCTTCATAGTTTGTATTACCACCTGCACTAAAACTATTTATAATATTTAATGCATCTTCTGGACTATACCAACCACTTTCAGATTCTCCACCATCTAAATCATCTGCTTTTCCTGCAAAAGAAGTTAAATTAATTTTTACATTAGAGAACTCTTTATATGTATCTACCATATTTTGTAAAGCATCTTTTGCTAATTGTAATCTAGTTGCTAAAGTACCATCTTCAAGTCTTATTTTATTATTCATACTTCCTGAAATATCTAAAACAATTACAATATTTTCATCTGTTTTACTATATGTATCTCCAAAATCCAATACTTGTGATTCATCTTGTGCAAAAGGAACTGCATCACTGTTTGTTGATTCTTTATAGTTTGTTCCATCTTCATTATCATTTGATTCACTTGCTCTTGCTGTAATAGTTAGATTAAAATCACCTGCACTATCTTCAGGAACTTTTAATTTTAAATTGTCACTTATAGATGTTGCATCTGATGGAACTTCTACACTATATGAACCATCACTATTTTTTGTAATAGTATAAGTATCATCTATACTTTCAAGTGTTGCACCCTCAGGAACTCCATCAATTTTTACACTTAATGTTTCACTTCCATCTGTATCAGTTAATGCAGCACTAATATCTACATCATACTCAAATGTTTTTGTTCCCTCTTTTACAAGTTCTCCATCAATAACATCATAAACACCATCTTTAAATACTAATTTTTCAATACTATATAAATTATCACCCATTTCATAAGTATCTAAACCTTGATTGTCAGGATGAGACCAACCTTTAGATGCATCATATCTAGTATCAATTACATTTATTCTAACATTTGAACCATCAGTAATAAATGTAATATTATAATCATCAAAATTACCTCTATATATTACAGTATCAGTTCCATCTGAAACAGAAGGTAATGCTCCTTCATGTCCTCCATAAATAGAGTCATCTCCTTCTTGTCCTAAGAATACATCATCTCCATCATAACCTATCATATTATCAGATAAGTCTTTTCCATCAATAAAATCATTAGTATTATTAAATCTACCTGCTGATAAATTATCACCATGTGATTCAGTACCTTCAATATATGTATCAGAATTATCTTTTAAATCTTGTACATAACTATCATAATCAAAGTCTGAATTATCAATTATTACAGTTGCATTACTAACATTGATTGAAGCAGTTGGCGCATCTGCTACTGCTTTTACTTCAACTGATGTTGTATACTCTTCATCATGCCATGTAGTTCCATCTGAAACTTCAAATTTAAAACTACCATCTTCATCGCTATTTGAATCAGGTTCAAAAGTAACTTTTCCAGAAGCAATATCAGCTAAAGAGATAACTTGATTTTCTGCTATTTCAATAGTTGTATCTTCTGTAACTACATAAGTATTACCCTCTTTATCAATAACTGTTTGTCCACTTGTTACTTTATAGTATAAAGTACCATTTTCAGGAACTTGTGTTATCTTAAACTCTCGTACATCTTTTCCAAGCTCTCCAAAATCTGTTTCTGTTAATACATATGTTGTATCTTCTGTTACAACAATATTATCATTTGTTGAACTTAAATCATCTTTGAAAGAATCACTTAAATCAAATGAACTATCAGTTCCATTTACTTTTTCGTAATTTCCACCAATAATCTCTTTTACAACAATATTAATATCAGATAAATCAGCAAAATCTTTTGCATCAACAGTTAAAGCACCTCTTCCAGTAGCATTTAAATCAACCTCATACTCTTGACCATTTACTTCAACAATAGCTTTTGCTTGTCCTTGAGGTGGATAGTTTTCATCCACTTGAATATTAAATGTAACTTTTCCATCAGTAGTACTAATATTTGTAATCTCAGGATCAATAACTTCTGTATATGAGATTTCATTTATTAAGTAATCATCATCATGTCCTGGTGCACTAAACTCAACTTTATCAAAAGCAGTTGGTTCACCATTTTCATCTGGAAATTCAAAAGTATAAGATAAGTCAACTCTATCTGTTCCACCTTGAGCTTGAACAGATTTAATCAAGTTACCATTTACATCATAATAATTAACAGTTGCATCTGTACTAGATCCACCTCCAGTAACTTCTGCATATCCTAACTCTTCTGTATCATTAAAAAATGTAACTTTAGCAGTTTCACCGTTATGTCTCCAAGCAAAAGCTACATCTAAAGAATCAGCATCATTAGTAAAATCAAAAACTATTTTTTCACTAACTCCATTATTTCCATGACCTAACTCTGAACTTGCTCCTGAACCAGATGTTCTTCCTTGAACACCAAAACCATCATGGTTTGTTCCTTTAACAATTGCTAAGTTCCCCTCATTTCCATATACATCATAAGCAGTTATATTAATACCAGTAGCTTCTCCAAACTCAGTATCAACATCAATAACTTTTGGAGCAGTTGCAACTGCTGTTACTGTTACATCAATTGGTGTAATTGTATCAGCTATATTTGCTGTTACTGTATCTGTAGATGGTGTTAATTGTTCAAAGTTTCCACCCTCTACACTTGTAATTGAATTATCTAATGTACTT
>NZ_JBSRRO010000037.1:0-27410 GCF_055140965.1 Malaciobacter sp. | reverse complement strand
ATAGGATATGCATACTCAGAAGAGCTAAAAGATTATGATAAAGCAATCAAATGGTATAAATACTCAAACTCAATGAAACCAACAGGAACAAACTCAAACTATATGTGCTATGCATATCAAATGAAAAAAGATTATGAAACAGCTATTAAATGGTGTAAAAATGCAATTGATTTAGGTAATAAAGAGGTATATACAAATTTAGGTGATATGTATTTTAATATGAAAAAATATGATAAATCAATAGCAGTTTATGAAGAAGGATATAAAAAAACAAAAAATACTGATTTATTAACAAATATTGCATATATATATGATGAAAAAAAGAAAAATTATAAAACAGCAGAAGAGTGGTATAAAAAAGCATCAACAAAAGGAAATATGAAAGCGTATCAAGGACTTTCATATTTATATTTTTCAAAGTTAGATAAAAAGATTAAATCTTCTGCATACGCAATAGCGTTAATAGAAAATAAATATAGTAAGAATTCAGTAATTAAAATATTAAAAGAAAGAAACTTTTCAAACGAAACAATAAAAAAAGGCTATGAGTTACAATTAAACTCAGATGAGTTTCCTATTAAGTATAAAGGTAAATTGGGATTAGACGATGAATAAAACAGTATATAAATAAAAGAATTAACTTGTATCTTATTTCTTGAAGCATTTCAAACTCACCTATATTGCTATTAAGTTTAAAGGTGAGTTAGAATTGTATTAAGGCTTTATTATAAGATTTTCACTTTTATTAACTGTGTGATAGATTATTGCATTATACTTTTTAGCATAATATTTCATTAGAAGTTTTTGTATTGTGGGTTCAATTGATGGCATAAACCAAGCATTATTTGATATTGCAATAATATATTTTGTTTCATTTAGATTTTGGAAAATTTCATCTGTAGTTGCTTCATAGCAAATTGCATTTCTGAAGTTGTAGCCTTTAATATTAAAATCTGTAGGTTTGCTTGCTTTTGAATAATCTTGCGCGCCATCATAGAAAATTTTATTTATTAAATCTGTTAAGATTTTTGGAAGTGGTATCTCTTCTCCAAAAGGTACTAAAACTACTTTATTGGCTATTTTTACTTTCTTATTTGAAAAATGAAAAGTTGAATTATAATATCCTTTTTCATCAGAAGACATAGCTCCTGTTATGATATCTATTTTAATAGATTTTTTCTTTAAAAAATCCATTAGAAATTCATTTTTGTCTAAAAGTAAAGGAAACGCTGTTTCAGGTAAAACTACTAAATCATAAGCATTATCAATGGCATAGTTTATTTCATCAATATTTCTATCTATAATATTTAATTTATTTTTTTGATTCCATTTTATATTTTGTGAAGTATTTAATTTAGCCATGTATATTTTTAAGTTTGGTTCTTCTACTTTTAGAGGTTCTGAGTAGTTTATTGCAAATAGTAGTGGAATAATAGCAAGGGCTTTATATTTTAATTTTCTTGTTAGAAAAAACATACTTATAATAATTAATGCAAAGCTTAATTTTGAAGTATCAAAATATGAATCAATAAATAAAAGTTCAAGTTTAAACCAATTGAATCCAAAAGGCTCAATATATGTAAGTGCAAAAATGGCAAAAGCTCTAAAAATAGGTTTTTTTATAAAATCAATTAGAAAAAATAAAAAAGCAATAATTAATCCAAATGCAATAGTTACAAAAGGAATTAAATATATTAAATCATAATAAATAAAACTAAAAGCTATCCAATAAAACCAAAATATTCCAGTAAAAAAACCAGCAATTACTAAAGATACTCTAGGAATTGTAAGAAGCATAAAAATACTAGCTAGGCCTAAAATAGAATTTAATAGTTTTATTTCTATACTAAAATGGGATAAGTAGATAAAACAACTAAGTAATATTGCAGTTATCAAGCCTTTTATTATAATAGTTTTGTTAAAATTAACACGTTTTACTAAAAACATAGAAAAAACTTTACTAAAAGGAAATTTAATGGAAGGTCAAAGTGCTGATTTAATAAGCTCATTACTACCTCTAGTTGCATTATTTGCGATTTTTTATTTTTTAATTATCAGACCACAGCAAAAACAAGCTAAGGCTCATAAGCAAATGATTACTGAATTAAAAAAGGGTGATAAGATTGTAACAAATGGTGGCTTAATGGTAGAAATTACAAAAGTTGAAGAAGACTTTTTAATTGTAAAAAATCACGACAACACTGAAATGAAATTAAAAAAAGAGTTTGTTGCAAAACTTTCAGAATAATTTAAACTATTTTAAAACATACAATCTTTGTATGTTTTAAATTTTCTATGTACTACAAGCTAAGGAAAATAATTGAAAATCTTTAATTATAGACTAATAATTTTTATATTAAGTATCATATTTGGAGTTGTGTTTTCAATACCTTCATTTATGCAGACTGATACTGGTAAAAAGATTGCATTAGGACTTGACCTTCAAGGTGGTCTTCATATGCTTTTGGGAGTTCAGACAAATGAAGCTGTAACTTCAAAAATAAAAAGTATTGCAACTTCAATAAAATATTTTGCAGAAGAAGAAGACCTATTAATCGAAGAGTTAAGTATCAACGAAGATAGTGTAAGTTTTACGGTATTAGATGGTGATGAAATTCCAAAAATTGAAAAAATGTTGGAAAAAATCGATGGCTTAAATATTGCTATTGATTCTTTAAATGTTGATGTAAGTTTAACAGAAGAAGAGATAGCAAGAACAAAAGACTTGTCTGTATCTCAAGCAGTTGAAACTATTAGAAATAGACTTGACCAGTTTGGTTTATCTGAGCCTACAGTTATAAGACAGGGTGAAACTGATATTGTTGTACAACTTCCAGGAATTAAATCTCAAGAAGAAGAAAAATCAGCAAGAGAATTGATCTCAAAACCTGCAAATTTAGAACTTATGGCTGTTGATGAAGAAAGAGCTGATAGAGTTTATACTATGAGTGATGCACAAGCAGCTGAATATGGTGATATTATTTTAGAAGATACAAACAACTCAAATGTTTTATATCTTGTAAAAGAAATACCAATTTTAAATGGTGATCAAGTAATAGATGCAAAAGTAGCATTTGATCAATCAAATCAACCAATAATTAATTTTACTTTAAACTCTGCTGGTTCAAGAATCTTTGGTGATTTTACAGCAAAAAGTATTGGTAAAAGACTTGCTGTTGTTTTAGATGGGAAAGTATATTCTGCTCCTTCAATTAGAGAAAGAATTGGTGGAGGAAGTGGACAAATTTCTGGTGGATTTACTATTGCAGAAGCTGGGAATGTTGCTATTGCTTTAAGAAGTGGTGCATTACCTGCATCTGTTAAGCTTTTAGAAAAAAGAAGTGTAGGACCATCTCTTGGTGCTGATTCTATTAAAGCTTCAATGCTTGCACTTATTTTAGGGTTTATTTTAGTTGTAATTTTTATGGTAGTTTATTATAGACGTGCTGGACTTATTGCAAATATTGCACTAGTTACAAATATCTTTATTATTATATCTGTTATGGCAATGTTTGGAGCTACTTTAACCTTGCCTGGTATGGCTGGTATAGTTTTAACTGTTGGTATGGCTGTTGATGCTAATGTTATTATTACTGAAAGAATTAGAGAACTAATTAAAAAAGGTAAATCAATTCCAAAAGCTATTGAAGATGGCTACTCAAATGCAATGAGAGCAATCTTAGATGCAAATATTACAACACTATTGGTTGCTGTAATACTTTATGCTTATGGTACAGGTCCTATTAAAGGGTTTGCTGTGACTATTTCTATTGGTATTTTAGCATCTATGTTAACAGCAATTTTGGGTACGCATGGTATTTATGAAGCATTAATGCCTAAAATATCAAAAGATAAAAACGTTAAAAAATGGTTTGGAGTTAGTTAATGGAAATTTTTAAATCAAACAAAGTATATAACTTCATGGGAAGAAGATTACCTTTTTTAGGTTTTTCTTCGATTTTATTTATAGCATCGATAGTTCTTTTATTAGTAAAAGGCTTAAATTTTGGTATTGATTTTGCTGGTGGAACTATTGTTCAAGTAAAATATGAAAAAGCTGCTCCAATTTCAGATATTAGAGATGTTTTAAAAACAAAACCTGAGTATGCAAATGCTATTATTTCAAAATTTGGAAGTGATGAAGAGGTTGTTATTAGACTTTCTGGTTCATCTTCTGATTTATCAACAGATATTAGTGATAAAATTCATATTGTATTAGATCCTACTGGAGATTTTGAAGTAAGAAGAGTTGATATTGTTGGTCCAAAAGTAGGTAATGAATTAAGAGAAAAAGGCTTTATGGCTTTAGCATTATCAATAATAATCATCTTAATTTACGTTAGTTATAGATTTGAATGGAGATTTGCAGTTGCTTCTATTTTAGCACTTGTGCATGATATTACTATTGCACTTGGTGCAATTTCTTTATTCTCTGTGGAAGTAAACTTAGATATTCTAGCAGCAATTTTGACCATCTTAGGGTATTCACTAAATGATACAATTATTGTATTTGATAGAATTAGAGAAGGGGTTCAATCTTCTAAAGAAACAGCTCTTGAAAAAATTGTAAATGAATCTGTTAGTATGACTTTATCAAGAACTACTCTTACTTCATTGACAACTTTCTTTGTTGTTGCAACACTGTTTGCATTTGGTGGTGAGATAATCCATGGATTTGCCTTTACATTACTTGTAGGTATTGTAGTAGGTACTTATTCATCTATATTTATAGCAGCATCATTCTTAGTTCAATTAAAGTTCTCAATTGCAGACTTTAGAGCTAAAGAAGCTGAAAAAGTTAAAAGACAAAAAGAGAAAGAAAAAATAAGAGCCATGTATGAAAAAGGAACAGTTTAGAAGCGATAGCTTCTAAACAGTCCTTTTTAAAACTATACTACTTCAAAACAAAAAAACTACTCAGTCACTTACTTCAGTAAGCTCCTTCATATTTTTTTCATTTTTCATTGTCTAATTTTAAAAATTCCAATTTATAAGCTATCCCTCAAAGTTTTGAGAAAAAGAGAAAAGCTGAAATTATCAAATATGAGCATTTGAAAATAGCGTTAAGTAAAAATAAAAAAATATGTTAATAAATCAAAACTGTTTGAGACAAAGTCGAGTTTTTTGATTTTAATATTTTTTTATTTTTATAGCGTAATTTTAATTTCTGCTCATGATTTTTTGTATTACTTTTTATAAAAAAAGTAATAAAAGACTCCAAAGGGCAATTTGAATATAATAAATCCAATAGTTTATTTAAAGAGTATAAATGTGTAGTATTGAAAATTGTAGTTTAGAAAATTTTGGAGATAGTGATAAATGTATTTTACATTGTGAAAAGAAAAAAACTAATTTGAGTAGGCGATGTATAGAGTTTTTTTTTAAAACATTTTCTAAGAATGTATTAAACCAAAAAAGACATTCAAATAGTGATATAGAAATTTATAAAGTTATCTTCCCCAATAAAAAAATTCATAAAATTTGGAAGCTACTTTTAAAAAAAAATATTTATTTTAAAGAGTGCACTTTTTATGGTGAAATTATCATTAAATCCATTGATTTTAAAAGTAAAATATATTTGAAAAACTGTATCTTTGTTAAAGGCTTAAATTTAGAACATTGTTTAATTGATGGTGACATAACATTTAACAATTGTTTTTTTCAAGAAAAATGTTCATTTTATAAAACTATATTTAATGGGTTTCTTAATTTAGAAAATAGCATTTTTAATAAAAAATTAGAGTTAAAGTATGGAGTTTTTAAAAATAAGGTTAATTTTAAAAATGCAACTTTTAAAAATAAAGTTAATATCCCTTATGCAGATTTTAAATCAATTAATAACTATTTAAATATAAATATTAACATTAGAAAAAATGATAGAGAAACTGCAAGGATTATAAAAGATTCTTTTGAACAGCAAAACAATATTATAGAAGCAAATAAATTTTATGCAATAGAAATGCAAAAAAGAGAAGATGAATTATCTAAAGATATAAAAAAAGGTAAGAATATTTTTGATTGGTTGATTTTTAAAATTCATGGTATCTCTTCAAATCACTCTCAAAGTTGGATTACTGCACTTTTATGTATCTTAATTGTGGGACTCATATCTTCATTGTATGATTACTCTTTATTTACACAACATAATGAAACAATTGACAAGATAGCACTAAATATGAATTATAAATATTATATATTTTTATTAGGTACTTTTATAATATTAAGTGTGAGTTTTTTTATTGCAGCAGTTTTAAAAGAAAATAGAGCAATTTATGTATTTATATTTAGTTCTTTACTTGCAATATATTTATATACTACTCATGATATAAAGTTTGTATTATTTACAAATACAGTAAATCCATTTGCAGTAATGACAAATAATGATACTTTAGATGTAATACAACTTTTATTTAAAATTATCATTGCATTTTTAATATATCAATTTATAATTTCAATAAGACAAAATACAAGAAGAAAATAGAATTTAGATATAAATATTCTCTTTTTTTCACTTGGGTTTATTTTAATTGTTTTTTTAATAAAATAGATACAACAAAAGGAGAATAATAAATGAGCGAAGCAGTTTTACAAAAAAAAGGGTTTTTATATAATTTTGATAAATATACTTCAAAAAATGGTACTGATTGGTATTTAACCTTAACATGGATATTTATTTTAGAGATTATATCTTCAATTATTGAATTTTATTATTTACCTATGGCAAAAGAGTATGTTATTCATATTCAAAAAGGTATTTTAAGAGAGTTATTAATAGCAGGTTTTGTAAGTTTCTTTGTTTGGCATTTTGTTTATAGTGTAATTCAAATGAGAAGACAACAATTTTTATTTTTAGTAATGTATTTTTTACTTGGAATATATTTTTATTTAACAGATGATGTAACTTTTAATTTATTATTTCATAATATAATCAATCCATTTGAACTTGAATTTAACAGATTTGGTTTATATACAATTGTTCAAATTGTTATTAAACTTGTAATGTTATATCTAATTGTAAGATTTTTTCAAAGTATCAAAAATAGAAAAAAAGTAAAGCAATAACTTTTTTCTTACTTCTATTCTAATTAAGTATAAAAGCCTCATTTTATACTTTTTTAGATATCATATTTGCTTCAATTAAAATAGAAAATCAAAGGATTAATATGGATTGGGGCAAGGTTACTTATATATTTTTCTCACTCATGTCACTCACAACAACAGCAGGTTTTATCTATGAACCAAATGCAGTTGCGCTGTTTTTAGCAGCAGGGGTAAACGTAATATCAACTATTTTAAAAATTGGTGTAAAAAATCTTTTAGCAGCAGAACTCTTGGCAAGTTCTTTAGTTGCAGATTTACACTTAATTCCTGCGTTTATGGTATTGACTTTTACGGGTGATGAAAGATTATCAATTGCATTAGCAATAGGTGCAGTTGTAGCAAATCTTTTCTCAATAGCATTAGCACTAATTGAGAGTGCAAAAAGCGAAAGTAAGGATATTTATTAATGGAATATAATCCACAAGATATAGAAAGAAAATGGCAACAATACTGGAGCGAAAACAGTAGTTTTGAGCCAAGTGAAGATACAAAAAAAGAAAAAAAATATATTTTAAGTATGTTCCCATACCCAAGTGGTAGAATTCATATGGGGCATGTTAGAAACTACTGTTTAGGAGATGCTTTTGCTAGGTATTTTAGAAAAGCAGATTATAATGTATTACATCCAATTGGATGGGATAGTTTTGGAATGCCTGCTGAAAATGCTGCAATTAAGCACAAACTTCATCCTAAAAAATGGACTTATGAAAATATTGATTATATGAGAAATGAGTTGAGAGCTTTAGGTTTGTCTTTTTCTGAAAATCAAGAGTTTGCTACATCTGATGAACTTTATACAAAATGGGAACAAGAGTTTATTATCAAAATGTATGAAGCAGGACTTTTATATAGAAAATCAACTACTGTAAATTGGTGTGAGCCTTGTCATACAGTTTTAGCAAATGAGCAAGTAGAAGAGGGATGTTGTTGGAGATGTGATACTCCTGTAGAACAAAAAGAGATGCCAGGGTATTATGTAGCTATTACAAAATATGCACAAGAGTTACTTGATGAGTTAAAAACTTTAGATGGTTCTTGGCCAAGTCAAGTTTTAACAATGCAAGAAAACTGGATTGGAAGAAGTGAAGGTTTAGAGTTTGAGCTAGAACTTTCAAAAGAGTCTCACTACAAATTAGATAAGCAATTTAATTCATTTGAGGTATTTACAACTAGACCTGATACAATCTATGGAGTTTCATATTCAGCTTTAGCAGTAGAACATCCTATTGTAAAATATATTATTGACAATAAATTACTTCCAGAAAATAAAATAAATGCTATTAAAGCAATGCAAAAGGTGAGTGAAAGAGATAGAGCAGCTATGCCTAAAGAAGGTGTTTCTTTAGAGATTGATGTTATACATCCATTAACAGGTGAATCTATTCCTGTATGGGCTGCGAATTTTGTACTTGCTTCATATGGTGGAGGTGCTGTTATGGCAGTTCCTGCACATGATCAAAGAGACTTTGAGTTTGCAAAACAGTATAACTTGCCAATTAAACAAGTGATTGTTGGAACTGATGGTATTATTGATAATCCAAGTGAAGCTTATACTGAATATGGAGAATTGATAAACTCTGAAAGTTTTTCAGGACTTAAAAGTAATAAAGCTAAAAAAGCAATTATTTATTACTTTGAACAAAACTCAATTGGTAAAAAACAAATAAACTACAAGCTAAGAGATTGGGGAGTATCAAGACAAAGATATTGGGGAGCTCCAATTCCTTTTGTACATTGTGATGATTGTGGTTTAGTACCTGAAAAAATAGAAAATTTACCAATTGCATTACCAGAAGATGTTGAAATAACAGGAAAAGGGAATCCTTTAGATACCCATGAATCTTGGAAAAAATGCACTTGTCCTAAGTGTGGAAAAGAAGCAACAAGAGAGACAGATACTTTAGATACATTTGTTCAATCATCTTGGTATTTTTTAAGATATGCTACAAATCATAAAAAATGGCAAAAAGAGGGTATTTCTAAAAAGGATGCTGATTATTGGATGGATGTTGACCAGTATATTGGTGGAATTGAACATGCAATTTTACACTTACTTTATGCAAGATTTTTTACAAAAGTATTAAATGATTTAGGATATATAAATTCAAGAGAGCCATTTAAACAGTTACTTACTCAAGGAATGGTTCTTAAAGATGGTGCAAAAATGTCTAAATCAAAAGGAAATGTAGTTGATCCTGACTCTATTGTAGAAAAGTATGGTGCTGATACGGCAAGACTTTTTATTCTTTTTGCTGCGCCTCCAACAAAAGAGTTAGAGTGGAATGATAGTGCTGTTGATGGAGCCTTTAAGTTTATTAAAAAGTTTGTTCAAAGAAGTTCTCATGTTACAAGTGAAGCAGCAAGTAATTTTGCAAATATTGAACACTCTTCTTTATCAAAACCAGAAAAAGAAGCAAGAAAAAAAGTTTATGAAGCATTAAAAAGAGCAAATGATGTATTTACAAAAACTTATACTTTTAATACATTAATAGCAGGAGCTATGGAAGCTTTAAATGCTTTACAATCTCAAGAAAATGATTTAGTTTGGGCTGAGGGATATTATATTTTGACAAATATTTTAGAACCAATTATTCCTCATACTTGTTGGGAATTATCAGATAAACTATTTGATAAACAAAATTTCCATAGTAAAATAAAAATAAAAGAAGAAGTATTTTCTCTTGATTCAATAGTTTTAGCTGTTACAATAAATGGTAAAAAAAGATGCGAAATTGAAGTAGCTCCTAATACATCAAAAGAAGATATTTTAATTGAAGCAAAAAAAGTTGCTTTAAAGTGGATTGAAAATAAAGAAATAATAAAAGAAATTGTAGTACCAAATAAATTGGTTAATTTAGTAATAAAAGGTTAGTAATGAAAAAGAGTCTATTAGTACTAATTTCATTTTTTGTAATATCTATTTTAGTAGGGTGTGGATATAAGCCTTCAAGTTATTATGCAAAACAGCAAATTAAAGGAAATGTATTTGTTGATTTATTTGTGAATTTAAAAGATCCAAAAAACTCGGTTTTAATCAAAGATGCAATGAATGAACTTTTAGTACATAGGCTAGATGCAAAACTAGTTACAAATAAAGATGAAGCAGATACGATTATTTATTTAAAACTTGGTAGTGTATCTATGAATGAACTAGATTATGATAAACAAGGTTTTACGAAGCTTTATAGAGCAAATGTAAATATAAATGTAAGATATGAAAATAGTGAATACAATAATTCATTTAATGTGTCTGGAACTCATGAGTTTTCTATTGAGGGAACAACAATAACAGATACAAAAAGATTTGAAGCAATTAAAAATGCAGCTTCAAAAGCTTTAGAAGAGGTTATCTCAAAAATTGCAGTTTACTCTTTTAAAAAGTAGATTAAAAATGCAAGAAAATTTGAAAGATATTGATTTAGAAGGGTTTTTAAAGTACAAAACCCTTTATTATGACAAAATAGATTTCTCAATAGTAAAAAACTCTTGGGAGTGTCTAAAAAGCCATATTGATTTACCATATGTAATTCATATTGTTGGAACAAATGGTAAAGGTAGTACAGGAAGATTTTTAGCTCATTATTTATATAAAAAAGATTTTAATGTAGTTCATTATAGCTCACCACATATTACAAATTTCAATGAAAGAGTTTGGTTAAATGGAAATAATGTAAGTGATGAACTACTTGAAAATACCCATAAAAAAATACAAAACATTCTTAATTTACAACTTTTAGAAAAACTTACATATTTTGAATACACAACTTTACTTGCTTTGTTTATTAGTTCAAAATGTGATTATATAATCTTGGAAGCTGGACTTGGAGGAGAGTTTGATGCAACTAATGTTGTAACAAATAATCTTAGTTTAATAACAACAATTGATTTAGATCATCAAGCTTTTTTAGGTAATAGTGTTGAAGAAATAGCAAGAACTAAAATGCGTGCATGTGATAAGCAGATGATTGTTGGTTATCAAATACATGAAAGTGTAAAAAAGAGTGCTTTAAAAGTAAAAGAAGAGATTAATAATGAGTTTAATAAACAAATAAGTATTGCTTTTGTAGAAGATTTTAATAAATATAGTTTTAGTGTTGATTTTCCTAGATATTTAATAAATAATTTACACTTAGTGATTTCATGTTTAGAGTTTTTAAATATAGATATTGATTTAAAGTTATTTGATGATGTAAAATTAAAAGGAAGATGTGAAAAAATAGCATCTAATATCACTATAGATGTTGGACATAATCCTTTAGCTGCAAGAGCTTTAAAAGAGCATTTTAAAGATAAAAAAATTACTTTAATATACAATTCTTATAAAGATAAAGATTACAAAGAGGTCTTAAAAGTCTTAAAACCTATAATTGATGAAGTAATTATTCTTGAAATTGATGATAAAAGAATTGTAGATAAACTGAATTTATTAGAAATTTGTAAAAGTTACAATATAATGGCAAGTTTTAATCTTGAACTAAAAAAAGATAAAGAGTATTTAGTATTTGGTTCTTTTTTAGTAGTAGAAAAATTTTTAGGTTTTTTAGGTGTTGATGAAAAATAGATTAATTATTACAGTATCAGACGTAAGTGGAACAAAATCATATAATATACATCAATTTGTTAGAAAATTTCTTAAAATTTTTATAGTTGTTGCAGTAGTGGTTTTAGGGAGCAGTTTTTGGTTGATTTCATATTTAAACAAAGAAATAACACAAGTAAAACAGACTAAAGAAGAACAAATTTCATCTTTAGAAAAAAAAGAGAAAGAGTTATTAGCTCAAAATAGTTTTTACTCTAATCAAATCAAGGGTAAAGTTGATGATATAGAAGAGTTGAGTTCAAAACTTGATCATCTTGAAGAGATAATAGGAATAAAAAAAGATGATGATGCAGGCCCTATAAAAAGAGCAACTTTAGCAACTATGACTACAGTTGAAAAAGTTTTTATGTTAAAAATAATTCCAAATGGAAGTCCTTTAAAAAAGACAGTGATTACTTCAAGTTATGGTTATAGAACACATCCAATAACTAAAAAAAAGAAGTTTCATAGAGGCATTGATTTTAGAGCTAGAATGAGAACTAAAGTTTATGCAACTGCTGATGGAATTGTAAGTTATGTTCGTTCAAGAGATAGAGGTGGTTTTGGACGAGTTGTTAAAATTATGCATGGATATGGTTTTCAAACTGTTTATGCACATTTAAATAAAACAAAAGTTAAACTAGGACAAGTTATAAGAAAAGGTGAGCTAGTTGGGCTTAGTGGAAATAGTGGAACAAGTTCAGGACCTCATTTACATTATGAAATTAGATATGGAGTAAAGATAATTAGTCCTTATTATTTCACAAAATGGAATATGAAAAACTATGATACGATTTTTAAAAAACAAAGGAGAATTCCATGGGAATCTTTGGTAAAACTAATAAGCGATCACAAGAAAATAGTGCAACAGTAATTGCTTCTGGCACTTGCATTATTGGAGGAATAAGTACAGAAGGTACTGTACATATTGATGGTAAATTTGAAGGTGTTATTTTAGAAGCTGATGTAATTACTATTGGTCAAACAGGTGAAGTAATTGGAGATATAAAAGCAAATAATTTAATTGTTAGTGGATTATTTGATGGAAAAATAGATTGCAATGAAGTTCATGTATTATCTTCAGGAAAAGTAATAGGTGAAATAAAATATAATGAATTAGTAATTGAAGAAGAAGGAAAATTCGAAGGGCAAGGTATTAGAAAAGGCTCAAAACTTACAAGTAGATATGGTGAAATTGAGCAAAAAATTAATAATATTATAGTATCACCAAAACCAATTACACATGATAAAAATTCGTGAAAGATTAGAACAGCTTTATAATCAAAAAAGAAGTATTGAAGAGCAAATAAAATATTTAGAGGCTCAACTTCAAAATGAAAAAAAGCTAAATAAATCTTTTTCAAAAAATGAGAAAATTGAACTTTTCAAATCATTATTTGTAAATAGATTTGATATTTATGCTAAAAAATGGATTAGCAAAGATAATAAAAAACAAAAATATTTTCCTGTAACACAAACTTTTAAGGGTGAGGATTTTATACCTTTAACAAACCAAGAGATTGAGCTTCATCTAAGAGGTTTAAATGATATAGCAACATATGTAATAGATCATTCTAATTCTTGTAAATATGTTGTATTTGAACTTTTAGATGAGGATAAGTTTAAGTTACAAATAACTTTAAACTCTTTAAATATTAGAGCATATTATGAAATTACACCATTTGATAGTTTAAAAGCTTGGATATTTTTTGAAGAAAAAATTAGTGCAAAAATGGCAAATTTATTTGCAAATGAAATCTTAAGAAGAGCAAATATAACTGCAAAGATTTTTCCTAAAGAACAGTTTGCTACAAAGGCAAATTTAGGTTCATATATTACTTTACCTCTTCATTTAAATTATAGAAAAAACAATCAAACAGTTTTTATTGATATTAATACTTCAAAAGTTTATGATGATCAATGGAGTGTCCTAAATAACGTTGCAAAGGTAAAAAAACAACAAGTTATACCTTTATGTCAAGAAGAGAAAATAAAAAGTTTTGATGAAACAACTTTTGAAGAGATAATATTTCCAAGTTTTGAGTTAAAACTTATAATTTATGATTTTTTATATATTCCAACAAAGGACTTATCAAAAGGCTTAATAAATAAACTAAAAAGTTTTGCTAGTTTTGAAAACCCACAAATAAAAGTACTTTTAAGTCTTAGAAAACCACTATATAATACTCCAAGAGTTATAAAAAATTATGAAGAAGATGAAAAGTATTTAAAACTTCCAAGGGGACTTATTTATAAAACATTGGATTTTTTTAAGACAAATAGTATTAAATATCTACTTGATGATAAAAAATATTTTGAAAAAATTCAAACAAAAAAAGTGCTTTTTACACTAAGAGATGAACAGCAAGATGCAATTGATAATATATTAAAAACTGACTTTTCTATTTGTGTTGCACCTCCTGGTTTTGGAAAAACTTTAATTGGTGCAAAGATGATAGAGCTTAGAGCTTGTAGTACTTTAATTATTGTTAATAAAAATATGTTGTTAACACAATGGATTCAAAGGTTTGTGGATTATTTTAAATATGATAAAAAAGATATAGGTTACTTAGGAAAAGGAAAAAATAAATTAACAGGTCAAATTGACGTTGCAACAATGCAAAGTTTGAAAAATGATCCTGATATTATAAATGATTATTCTTTTGTAATAGTAGATGAGTGTCACCATATTCCAGCTGTAACTTTTGAACAAATAATTAAGCAGTTTCATGGAAAATATATATTAGGTCTTAGTGCAACACCTAAACGAAAAGATGGATTAGATCCTATTTTATTTCAACAACTAGGTGATATATCATATGAGCATGTAAAAAAGAAAACAAGTTTAAATAGATTAAAAGTAATTAGAACAGATTTTGAAAGTAATGCAGATAATTATGCAACATTAATAAATGAACTATGTATAGATAAAAACCGTAATTCTTTGATTTTGGAACAAATCAAAACTTTTATTACAAGAAAAATTTTAGTTTTAAGCGATAGAATAGAACATTTAAAAGTACTTGAGGATTTGTTAAGTAGTGAAGGTATTGATTATGTTTGTATTCATGGAAGCATGAATAAAAAAGAACAAGATGAAAATATGAAGCAAGTTAAAACAAAAAATTTGGTACTTGCAACTACTTCATATTTTGGTGAGGGCATAGATTTTCCTCATTTAAATACAATACTTTTTGCAACACCAATTTCATATTATGGAAGACTTATTCAGTATTTAGGAAGAATTGGAAGAGATGGGCAAGAGTGTTTAGCAATTGATTTTTTAGATTCAAAAAATGCTATGTTAAACTCAGCTTATAAAAAAAGGCTTGAGGGCTATAAACAGATGTATTATAAACAAATTATAGGAAAATAGATGTTAGGGATTATCGTTTGGACAATATTCATTGCAGTTATGGTAAATCTTTTATTAAAAAGATTTAATCTTCCAACTATTATAGGGTATATTGCAACAGGTACGATTATTGCTTATTTATTTGATTTACATAATGCTGTTAATAATCATGATTTAAAAGAAATAGCAGAGTTTGGTATAGTTTTTTTAATGTTTACAATTGGTTTAGAATTTTCAATTGACCATTTAAATAAAATGAAAAAAGAGGTACTTGTAACAGGTGGTTTACAAATAGTTGTAACAACTGTTTTTGTTTTTTTAGTATGTATGTATATACTTGGTTTTGATTATAAAACCTCTTTAGTAATAGGGGCTGCCTTATCACTCTCTTCAACTGCAATAGTATTAAAAATTTATAATGAAAGTGGAGATATTAAAAAGCCTTATGGAAGAAGAGTTTTAGGTATTTTAATTATGCAAGATATAGGGGTAATTCCTATTTTGCTTATGATTTCAATTTTTAGTATGGATGATAGTAAATCTATTGCAAATATAATATTTGAAACAACAGTTGCTGCTTTTATTTTAATTTTGCTTCTTTATGTAACTGGAAAATATCTATTAGAACCTTTTTTTGAATATGTTAGTGAATCTAAATCAGAAGAGCTTTTTGTTGCTTCTGTTTTATTAGTAGCAATTGGAGCTTCTCATATGGCTTATTATTTTGGTTTTTCACACTCATTAGGAGCTTTTATTGCTGGTATGATGATTAGTGAAACAAAATTTAAGCATCAAGTAGAAGCTGACTTAGTTCCTTTTAGAAATCTTCTTTTAGGAGTATTTTTTATAACAGTTGGAATGCAAATTAATTTTTCAGTAATAGCTGAACATATTTTTACTATTTTAATTTTGCTTCCTGTTTTATTAGGCTTAAAATATATAATTATTTATTTACTTGTAAGAATTGATGATACAAAAAGAGTTGCATTTAAAACAGCTTTATCTTTAGTTCAAATAGGTGAATTTTCTCTAGCAGTTTTAGAATTAGCAAGAAGTAAATCTTTAATTGACCCAACATATTCACAAATTTTAATTGTAACAATAGTTATTTCAATGCTTTTAACTCCATTGGTATTAAAAAATCTATCTTCAATTGCAGCTAGAATATTACCTGAGGATACGATGCAAATAGTAAATAGTATGCAAATAGCTGATGATACAAAAGGTCATATTGTAGTGATTGGTTATGGACATTTAGGTCAAGAAGTAGTTGAAAAGTTAAAAGCTGAACATAGAAACTATGTAATAGTTGAACATAATATGAAGTATTACAAAATAGGAAAAGATAAAAATGAACCTATAATTTTTGGAAATGCTGCTAGTAAAACAATACTTCAATCAATAAATATAAAAGAATCAGCAGCAATTGTAGTAGCAATTGATAACCCTGAAAAATTAACACTAATATGTGAAGTAATTGATGACTTGACACATAATACAAAAACGATAGTAAAAGTTGGAAGAAAAAGTGAAGCAAAAGAGTTAGAAAGATTACATATTGAGCATGTTATTATAGAAGATGAGGTCTTATCTCAAGCAATTTTAGAAGAAACAAGAAGTTGTAGACTTGATTTTATAAAAAAGTAAAACTAAAGCTTTTATAAGCTTTAGTTTAAGTTATTACTCTTTATATTTATTGATATAAATACTCATTATTAGTGTTATTAATAAATCATTAAACTACTATTTAATAATGGTTTAGAGTGCTTACTTATAATTACTATTCATAAAGGAGATGAATTGAAAAAGATATTACTATTAAGTAGTTTCTTAAGTCTATACTTGCATGCTCAAAACTTAGATGTTTTAAATAAAGAGAAAAAACAGTTAAGAAGTTTAGATAAAAAGATAATAAAGCAAGACCATGAAAAGTCAAAAAATCAATGGATCTCTCCTATTAATATAAGTTCAAATATTAATAGAAGTCATTCATTTAGTGATGAAAATGATAAATTAAACAAAACAGTCTCTTTAGGCTTTACACAAAGTATATATGAGTCTGGAGGAATTGAGTTTACTATTAAGTATGCAAATGAAAAATTAAAATCAGATTTTTTAAATTGGCAAAATGAAAATAATCAGATCTTACAAACAGTTTATGAAACTTTATTGCAAATAAAAAAAATCAATATACAATTAGAGCAAAGTGATTATGAGTTAAAAAATAAAGAGATTGAACTTATCTTAAAAAAGATTCAATATGAAAATGGCAAAAGTGATATTATTGAGTTAAATAATGCAATAATGGCAAAAAATAATCAGTATAAAGAAAATATCAATCTAAAAAACTCATTAAAAAAACAAAAATTAATTTTAGAAAAATATACTAAGTTAAAATATCAACAAATAGAATTGATTGATTTTTCAAATATAAATAAAAGTGATTATATAAAGAAAAATATTCAATTACTTTATGAAGACTCATTGGCTAATTTAGCAAATACTTCATATAAAAAACAAAAAGCAAGTTATTTACCAAAGGTAACTTTATCTACAAATTTATCATATAGTGAAAATGAAGATTTAATCTCTAATAATCGTGATGATAATAACTCTGGTTCTATTGGCTTGAGTTTATCAATGCCTTTATATGATATAAATAAAAAAGCAACTTTAGAAAAGTTAAGATTAGAAGCTTTAAAACAAAAAATCAATCTTATTGATTTAAAAAATCAAATACAAAAAGAGTTTGATGAGACTTTAACAAAAATACAAACTTATAAAAACTACAACAAAATAATAAATGAAAATATAGAGTTGTATGATGATTTAATACAAATAAATCAAGTATCAAGCCAAGCTGGAATGTCTTCAAAATATGATTTAGAAATATTAAAAAATACAAAAAAAATAAATGAGTATGATTTAGCAATAAATAGTATAGATATGCAGCTTGAATATGCAAAATTATACTTTCAAATAAAGGCAAATAACTAATGGATTCAACTTTACAAGAGCAATTAAATGCACATTCAAAAAGTAATAGTTCAAAGAAAAAAAATATTTATTTAATAACTATAGTTATTATTCTTTTGGCTATTTCTTACTATTTTTTTATATTAAAAAATGACAATAAAAATCAAGAAATATCTTATATTACACAAAAAATAAAAAAGGGTGATTTACAAATATCTGTTATGGCTACAGGGAATTTAAATCCAACAAATAGTGTAGATATTGGAATAGAAGTATCTGGAACTATAAAAGAGATTTATGTTGATTTTAATGATAAGGTTAAAGTAGGGCAGATCTTAGCAAAACTTGATACAACTAAATTAAAATCCCATGTTGATAGCTCAAAAGCTTCACTTGCAATTTCAAAAGCAAACCTAAAAGAGAGTGAAGTAAATGTTAAAAATAAAAAGCTAAATTATGAAAGAATGCTTAAGATGTTTGAACAATCAAAGGGAAAATATCCCTCAAAAAATGATTTAGATGATTCAATGTTCTCATATGAGAGTTCAAAAGCTTCATATGAAGCAGCAAAAGCAAAAGTTATGCAAGCTGAATATAACTTAAAAACAGATCAAGAAAACTTAGATAAAGCAGAAGTAAAATCTTCAATTGATGGAATAGTTTTAAATAAAGCTGTTGAAGTAGGACAAACAGTTGCTGCTTCTATGTCAACACCAACACTTTTTACCCTTGCAAAAGATTTGTCAAAAATGGATTTAATTGTAAGTATTGATGAAGCTGATGTTGCAAATATAAAAGAGGGTTTAGATGTAACTTTTACAGTTGATGCATATCCAAAAGAGATTTTTAAAGGAAAAATAAAACAAGTAAGATTTAATCCTGTAGAAGAGAGTGGAGTAGTTACTTATGAAACAGTAGCTTTAGTAAATAATGCAAAACTTTTATTAAGACCAGGAATGACTGCTTCTGCAGAAATTATAACAACTGAGTTAAAAGATAAACTACTTGTTCCAAATAGTGCTTTAAGATTTGAACCAACTGATATTGAGCAAGTTAAAAAGAAAAGTATGAGTTTTACAGGACCTTTTAGAAGAGATAGAAAAAGTAAAAAGTCTAAAGAACTAGCAGGCTTATCTTATAAAACAGTCTATATTTTAGAAAATAATAAGCTAAAAAAACTAAGGGTAAAAGTTTTACAAACAGATGGAAGATTTACAAGTATTGAATCAAATCTTTTAAAAGTTGATGATGAAGTTGTTATTTCTCAAAAGAGCATTTAATGAATGATGATAAAACAATAATAGAGTTTAAAGATATTGTTAAAACATACGGAAAAGCAGAAGCTAAAACATATGCTTTAAACAAAGTTAGTCTTAGTATAAAAAAAGGTGAATTTGTATCAATAATGGGTGCAAGTGGAAGTGGAAAATCAACTTCTATGAACATGATTGGATGTTTAGATTTTCCTACAAGTGGAGAGTATCTTTTTGATGGAATTAATGTAGAAAAATTAAATAGAAACCAAATGGCACTTATTAGAAGAAATTACTTAGGTTTTGTATTTCAAGGTTTTAATCTTCTTGGAAGAACAAGTGCTTTAGAAAATGTAGAGTTACCTTTAATATATAGAAAAGTTTCTACTAAAAAAAGAAAAGAACTTGCTATTGAAGCTTTAAATAAAGTTGGACTAGGAAGTGTTGTTCATCATACTCCAGCTCAGCTTTCAGGTGGACAACAACAGCGTGTGGCAATTGCTAGAGCAATTGTAACAAATCCTTTAGTATTATTAGCAGATGAACCAACTGGAAATCTTGATAGTATAAAAAGTGTTGAAATAATGGATTTATTAAAACATTTAAATGAAGAGTTAGGAATTACGATTATTATGGTAACCCATGAAGAAGAGATGGCAAAATATTCAAATAGAGTTATATACTTTAGAGATGGGCATATAGAAAAAACTCTTAAAAAAGGATATAAATAATGTTAATAAATGCCTTTTTAATAGCTTTAAAAGAGATAAAAAGAAATATTTTACGATCTATTTTAACAATTTTAGGAATAGTAATTGGAGTTACTTCTGTAATTGCTATGGTAATGATTGGAGATGGAACAACTGCAAATGTTCAAGAAAATATATCAAAGCTTGGAACAAATATGTTAACTTTAAGAGTAGGGCAAGAAAGAAGAGGAAAACCAAGAAGTGATAATAGTGCAAGAGCTTTTAAACAAGTAGATATAGATGCTATAAAAAATCAAATTGTCAATATAAAAGCAATTGCAGCTGAAAATAGTAGCTCGGTTAATGCAATATATTCAAATAAAAGCTATACAACAAGTATTATAGGAACAAGTAATGATTATTTTGTTATTAAAGATTGGATATTAAAAAGTGGAAGAGAGTTTGATGAAAATGAACTAAGCTTTGGACAAACTTCTTGTATTTTAGGTACAACTATTGTAAAACAGCTTTTTGATAATCAAGATCCTCTTGGTGCAAAAGTAAGACTTAATAGCTTTGCTTGTACAGTAATAGGCGTTTTAGAATCAAAAGGTGCAGCTGCATTTGGAAGAGATCAAGATGAGATTATTGTAGTACCTTTAAAAATGTTTCAAAGAAAAATACAAGGTAATAAAGATATTAAATCAATTTTAATCTCAATTAATGAAAGTAAAAATATTGAACAAGCTAAAAAAGATATTATTTTATTAATGCAAGAAAGAAGAGCTATAAAAAAATCAGAAGAGAATAACTTTTATATAAGAGATATGCAAGATTTACTTTCAACTATGACTTCTACAACAAAAATGTTAACTTATCTTTTAGGCTCAATTGCAGCTATTTCTTTACTTGTAGGTGGAATAGGTATTATGAATATAATGTTAGTTTCAGTCACAGAAAGAACAAGAGAAATAGGAACAAGACTTGCAATTGGAGCTATGGAAAGCGAAGTTTTATTGCAGTTTTTAGTTGAATCTATAGTGTTATCTACTCTTGGTGGAATTATAGGAATAATTTTAGGTATATCAATTGGATACTTTGCAGTTCATTTTATGGAATTGCCTTTTATAATTAATACTCAAATTATTATAATTGCTTTTATATTTTCTACATTAATTGGTGTGATTTTTGGATATTTCCCAGCTAGAAAAGCTGCAAGATTAAATCCTATTGATGCTTTAAGATATGAATAATGAAGGTTAAAGTAAAGAAGATTACTCTTCTTTACTTTATTGAAATATTAGAATTTTAATTGCATTGAGAAGCTATATCTTCTTCCATCTAAGACATTGTCATAACCATCATCTGTAGTTACTTCTTTATTTGTTAGATTATAAATCCCTGCTTTTAAAATGATATTTTCTGCAACATCATACACTAATCCAGCATCAGCAAATGTATATGATGGTTGTTTATTTAATTCACCACTTCTTGAAATATCTCCTGCTGTTTTACTTCTATAGTTTACTTGAGTCCAAAGGTTAAGTTTTCCTGTTGCTTCCCAATCTAATCCAGCATTAAACATATGTTTAGAAATATCATTTAAAGGTCTTCCTTTATTATCCCCTGATTTTTGCTCAGATTTTGTATATGTATATGAATGTCTATATAATAAATTATCTGTAATATTATAATCTGTTGTTAATTCAATACCCTCAATTTCAGCTTCATCAACATTTTCATAAGCTGTATACCCATATTTATGAGGTTCATAAGATGTTCCTTTGTATGTGCAAGGTTGGTTTGGTGCACATATTTTGCCTGTTCTTTGAATCTTATCTTCAAATTTTGTATGAAAAGCTACTAAACTGGCTTTTAATCCTAAATCATAATCATTGTAAGCTAATCCTGCTTCATAATTTAAGCTCTCTTCTGGTTCTAAATCAGGGTTACCAATCATAACACCACCTCTTGATATTCCTGCAAAATCAGGAGCAGCTTGTCTTAATGAAGGTGCTTTATAACCTGCTGTTACTCCACCTTTTAAAGTAAATTTATCTGTCAAATGGTAAACCGCATATGCTTTTGGACTAAAATTACTTCCAAAAGCTTCATTATCATCATATCTACCACTAAGTGTTAAAGCTAAATCTTGTGTAATTGACCATTCATTCTCAGCAAAGAAAGAGTATTGGTATCTATTCATTTCTACTATGCTATCATCAAGTGAACTTGTTGCTCCATCTTCAAGGGTTTCATCTTTATAATTAAATCCTATAGAAGTTGTATTTTTATCAAAGAAATATGTTCCTTGAGTATTAAAAGTAAGAGTTTCAAACTCAATACCATTTCCTGTTGCTTCATTAACTCTTGAATTGTTTTTTGCTTTTTCATAATTGATATATGAGTTTATAAGAAATTTATCATAGTTTGCTTGATGCATAAGACTATAAGCATAATTTACAGATTTTTGATGAGATACTTCATTCTCTACAAGATTTCCTTTTCTATCAATATAAGTTTTTGAAATACTTTTTCCTGGATTAGAAGTTCTTTCTTGAACTCTATAATCATAAGATGCTGTTATTGTATTATTTTTATCAGGAGTTAATGTAAATTTTGTTCCTATATTTTTTCTTTCAAAATCTGGATCACTACCTGCTTTTAAAGCACCTGAACTTTTAAAGTTACTCTCATCTTGGTTTAGTATTGAACCATTAATTGATACTGATAATAAATCTTTTATCAAAGGTAAACTAATATATGCATTTGTTTGAATAGAGTCATTATTTACTTTATTTGATGAGTCAGCTTTTATATACTCTGTTGAAATATTTGCAGTAACTTTATTTGTATTTCTTTTTGTGATGATATTAATTACACCACCCATTGCATCTGAACCATAAAGTGATGAGGCTGGACCTCTAATAATTTCAATTCTTTCAATACTATCAATTGATGGTAAAAAGTTTATTGGCGCACCGCTTAAACTACCATTTGGATTGAAAGCATTATTTCCTTGCATGGGTTTCCCATCAATTAAAAACAGTGTATACTCTTTTGCCATACCTCTTATACTAATACTTTGGTTTGAACCACCACCATTAACATATAAACCAGGTACATTTTTCAATGCATCTGTAACATCTGTAAAAGATTTCTTTTCTAACTCTTCTTTTGTAATAACTGAAATTGTAGCTGCTGCATCAGCAATATTTTGCTCAATTCCAGAAGCACTTACTACAGTTACATCATTTAATTTTGTATTATTAGCATTTAGTACAGTAATAGAACTTACTAAAGCCAATGAAGTAATAAAATGTTTTTTTATGTTCATTTAATTCCCCTTGTGTATTTTGTGATTTCATAATTGTAGTAAGATATAATGATAGAAAAATGATATTTTGATAATCAATATTAAAATTGATATTAAAAATAAAGGTATTAATTAAGTAAAAACTTTATTAATACCCAAAATAAAAAAGAAACAAATATAGTAATTATTAGTAGTTTTGGTTTATATGTTAAAAATAGAGCTATAATTATTATATAAAGTGCCAAAAATCCAAAGAAATAAGTAATTCCAAGAGATAAGCCAGTAGTTTTAATAAATAAAATGAAACTGATTATTAAAAGAGCATTTCCTAATAATTTTGATGCAATTTGGTAGTTTTTGTTTATATTAGTACTAATTACTACTTTATAGTGTTTATTCATGCTAATACTTAAAAAAATTAAAGCTAGGTATAGTATATATGCACTTATTATCATTTTAAACCTTTTTTTGAATTTCTTATTAAAAAATATGAACCAATTGCAAATACAATAGCAGTTAAAATAAAGAATAAATCAAAATAAAAATACATTATTTCTCTATTTAATAAATCTTTTGTCCAAAATAGTGCATTTAAAATTGGAATAGAAAAATAGATAATTGATGTTATAATCATCTGCTCAATCCATGCTTTTTTGCTTTGTCTTAAAAAGCTATGTACATAACATAGTAACCAAGCTATAAAAAAAGTATTTATTTCTAAAAGGTGGCGATTTTCGATATTTACTTCAATTACTCTATTTGCAATAAAAAATATTCCAATTGCAATAAATAAACCTGTAATTGTTCCAATATTAAGTTTTTCTACAAGCTTAAAACCAATGCTTGTATTTATTTTTTGTTTTTTCTTTCTTTTTTCTATCCATAAAACTAAGCCAGTTCCTGCTAAAACAATACCACTTATTCCACAAATAAAAAATAGAAATCTCATTGTAGAGTTTGCAAATATTGCTCGATGTAAAGTTGCAAAAGTTGTATTTGTATTAATTATATTGCTATTTGTTGTTGGAGGTATATTTTTTGAAATAAGCTTTGCAGTATTTGCATCATATGTTAAGTATTCTCTTTCAAATTTTGAACTAAAAATAGAAGATGTTTCTTTTGGTCTAATTTGTATTTCATATGAGCCATTTTTATTTTTACTAATAGAAAAACCACCAATATTATTAGGCCAAACTTTATTTGCATTTATTAAAACTTTATCTAGATTTTCTAAACTTAAAGACTCATTTTGAGCTTTTTTATCTATATCTTGATGAATAATCTGTGTTTGTTTTAAGTTACTTAAATCACTTCTATATTCTCTAAAATCACCGTCATAAGCTGCTTGCATTCCCCATGGCATTACTAATCTTGCAAATAAAAGTAAACCTGAACAAGTAATCATAATATGAAATGGCAATGCTGCAACAGCTGGAATTATATGTGCATCCATCCAACCTCTTGGATTAGCTTTTGCTCTTAATGTAAATATATCTTTAAATATTCTTGTATGTATAATAATTCCTGTAATAATAGCTACAAACATAGACATTGTTGCTAGTGCAATTGCCCATCTTGAAAAATATCTTGGAAAACCATATAGTTCAAAATGAAATCTATATAAAAAGTTACCTCCAGCTGTTTGTCTTGTGTTTATATTTTCTCCACTTGATGCATCATAGTATTGATATACTCTTTTTGCTCTATGGGAATTATCACTTTTTTCTCGCCACATCGCAGATATTATATTTGAGCGACTATTTGGTAAAATTATTGATATATTAGAGTTGTTTTGTGCTAATTCTATAGCTTTTTGTTTTGCAATATCTAAACTATTTTTAGACTCTTTTGAATAGTGTAATTCAGGCTTCATCCATAAAGTAACTTCATCTTTATAATAAGAAAAAGTTCCTGTTACAAAAACCGCAAATAAAATCCAACCTACAATTAATCCACTCCAAGTGTGAAGCCATCTCATTGATTCTTTAAAACTTTTTTCCATGATTAACTTTCCAACATTAAAAGATTATTTATTATAAAAAGAGTGATGCATATACTTGCTAGTTGAAAGAGTAGTTTTTTAATTTGTACATTACTAAATACATATAAAATTATTAAAAGCCAAATCATAAATGATATCATTGAAGCAAATAAAGTAGCTTCTGCTTTATTTTCAAATGGTAAACCAAGTGTTAGTGTTATCGTTGCTAATGAGGTTAATAAATAACCTCCAAATGAAGCAATTATAAATCTAATTATTTTCATTTTTCTTCCAAAGTATTAAATTTATACTAATTGTAACTTTGAATAATGATTAAAAAATGACATTTTAATAGTAACTATTAAAATCAATTGATAAAATAGTATAAAGTTATTTTAATCTTCTTTGTATACAATACTGAATATGATTATCAAAATTATACAAAAAGGTTTATATTGTCTAGCAATTTAATTATAAATAAAGAGTTTGATGTATTAATAGTCGAAGATGAACCAATCTTAGCAATGGCTATGAAATTAAAATTAAAAAAATTTGGACTTAATGTAAGTAATATTGCAACTTCTCCAAATGATGCGATTTTATATGCACAAAATAATTATCCAGATCTTGCAATTGTTGACATAAATTTAAATTCATCAAAAACAGGGATTGAAGTAGCAAATTATCTTTGGAAGAATTTTAATATTCCTATTATTTTTCTTACTTCATATTATAATGATAAAATTTTAAGTGAAGCAATGGAGGCAGAGCCTTATGCTTATTTGATTAAGCCTTGTAGAAATGAAGAGTTAAAAGTTGCAATTAATACAGCAATGCACAAGCATCAATATTTTTTTAAAAATAAAAAGATATTTAAAAATAAAGAAAATGATTTTGTATATTTAAAAGAAAATATAAAATATAATAAAACAACTTGCGAATTATTTATTGATGATAATATCATCAAACTAACAAAAAATGAAAAAAAACTTTTTTACATATTAACAAAAGAAGCAGGAAAAGTAATAAACTTTGATACTATTTTCAATTTTATATGGAGAGAGGATGTTTATGATTTGTCTAAATTAAGATCACTAATATATAGATTAAAAAACAAATTAGGTTTTAATCCTTTTGAAAACTTATATGAAGAGGGTTATAGAGTAAATGTTATTAAAAAAAATATTTGATATATTAAGTTTAAAGCATCTATCTTTTACTTCAAAAATTATTTTATCTTTTTTTGTTTTTATTATAATATTTTCAATAGTTCGAGCAATACTTATCTTACCAAAAATTCAAGATAAAAATAAAAAAGAAGTCATAGATTATGTATCAAAAACTCTTCAATTAACAAAAGTACAATTTCAAGTTACTGGAAAATCATTGCAAATGCAAACTGATTTAGAAATAAAATTAAACAAAGAGAAAATTAAAAATGAATTAGAAAAAATAGATTCAGACAATATGTTATTAGAAGATAAAAAAATATTAGATTTTTTAGCTAACAATAAAATAATAAATAGGTGTTCTTATGGTTTAACTAATATAAATTCAAGTTATAATAGTATAAAAATATTTAATAAGTGGATTGAAAAAAGTATAAATGAACAAAGTAAATCCTTTAGAAATAAAACTGCATATATATACAATTACAAAATTAAAAAACAAAATAAAATTATATCTCTTACTTGTTCTAAACAAGATTTAAATCCTAATCATTGGAGTTTTGAAAAAAATTTAAAAGAGTATATTAATACTAAATTATTATATGATTCAAGTTTAAGTAGTTCAAAAACAGCTCTTTTTTGGCTAAATCCAAGCTTTGTAAAAAATAAAAAACAAGTTTTATATATCAAAAAAGATAAAGAAAAAAAGAGTAGATATACACTAAGTTTACTCTCAAATGTAAAAAATATTCCAACAGGTAGTTTGACTTTAGAACAAATTTTAAATTCAAAAGAGAATATGCCAATTGAGCATGAAATAAATAATAAAAAAGTTTTAACTTGGATAATTAAACTAAACACTAATAAAAAACAAAATAGATACTTTTTTTTAGCTCACTCTATTGAAAAAGATGATATTGATAAAAAAAATAATGTGGGAGTAACTTTTTTATTGACTGAAACTTTAATTGCAGTTGGAATAAGTTTTTTT
>NZ_JBSRRO010000036.1:0-28245 GCF_055140965.1 Malaciobacter sp. | reverse complement strand
CCTATTAAGTTTTTAAACTCATTTTGTTTTAAAATAGCTAACTTTATATATAACTCTGATTTCTTTACTTCCATTAAAAAATCTATGACTTCAAAAATTATGTCATTTAAAATATTTGTTTTTTCTAGAAAATTAAATAATGTAGTAATCTCTATATTTTCAATTTTTTTGTTTTCATTTTTTTTTAATAATAAATGTGAAAAATACAATTCTAAATTTTTTTCTAAATTAGAGTTTATATAATTTGCTATGTTTTTAGATATAACAGTATTTTCATTTATTGAAGCAAACACATAAAAATAAATAATTGTATCGGACTTTAATAATAGTTCAGTATTTTTATTAAAATAACTTAAAATTATTTTTGTATTTTCATTTTTTATTAACAATAAGCTTGAATATATTAATAATACTTTATAATTTTGAAGTACTTTTTTTTGAATTAAACTATGATTAATATTGATATTTTTATAATTACAATATTGTAAATAATGTTCATCAAATAATATTTCTGAATTCTTTTCATAAAAGTCAATATAATCATTTTTTAAATCTAAAATTAGAAGTAAATATGCTTTAAAATTTTTCAATTCATTAATGTACTGTTGATTTAGAAATTTTTCTGCTTCTAAAAGTTTGTCTAAAAGTTCTTTATACTCTATTACTACTTCATTCTTAAATTCTTTTTTTACCCTGAAATATTCATTGATAATAATTTGAATAAAAAATCCTTTTATATGAAGCTTAATTAAAAAGCTTGGATTTGTTTCTAATACTAATTTATAATAAGTATTCGCTTTTTTTAAATCTTCTTCATTTTTATTTAAATAATTATATGAATTTGAAAATATATGCCCCGCTATTAAATGATTTTTTTCTTGTTTTTCTTTTGATAGAGAATTAAATAATTTTTTTGATTCTTCAATATTTCCACTATTTAGATAAAAAATGATTTTAAAATAATCATTTGATTTTATATCATCTTTTTCAGCTCTTAAATCTCTAACTAATTCAAAAAAATCTTTTTCTTTTCTTTCAGCAGAATATATTGAAAGTAAAAACTCTTTATATCTTCTATTTGCATATTCATTATAATCTTTATTTAGTAGTCCTAAAATTTCTTTTGTTTTTTCTAAATTTCTAAGTTCCAAAAAATACTCTGCTTTTTTTAGTAGTAAATAGTATTTTGATTCTTTATGCTTATGTTTATCGATTGCAGCATTTAATAGTTCAAAAGTTTTACTTATTTTGCCATCATAAAAATGTTCATTTAAACTTTCTAATAATGTTTTAACTTCTGAACTATAATTATTTTGAATGCCTATATTTGATTGTTCTATTTTTCCAGTATTAATAAGTGAAGATATCCAATTAAGAAGCATAATTATTTTTTATCTTTCAAATTCTTATTATTTTGAGATATTGTTCCAGAATTAAAAAAAACAAATAGTTTATTCCATTGAATATTTAATTTTGCTATGATTTTACATGTAACTAATCCACCTAAAAAACTTAATATACCTATAATAATTTCTTTCATGATATTATCCTAAATTAATACTATTTATTTTAAATTTTATATATATTTTAGTTATTATAACAAAAAATTAATATTTTTAAGTTGTATAATATAAATAGAAAAAATTCAATTTTGATAAAATTTATTGTGTCTAGGATTTTAATTAGGAAAAAAATGAATAGAAAAAATTTGTGCTATAAGTATTTGTTATTAGACATTAAAACTATTGAGTTTATTTATAATGTTCCAACAATAGGTGAAGAATCAATAAGTGATTGGTTAATTTGGAAATGGAGGGAGATAGATAAAAATTTTAATTATATTAAATTGAATCTATCTCCATTCACGAAGAAACAAGAGGCAAAAAATGGTGCTGATTTGGAACTTTGGATTATTATGAAAATACAGCTATTCCATTGTTATTTCAAGCAAAAAAAGCTATTCATATGTATGATGGTTATTTACAAAAGTTAAATTATAAAGTAAAAGGTGCAGTTAATAAACAATATGAGCTTTTAGAAAGTTATGCAAAATCAAAAGGTTTAAATCCATATTATTTAATTTATACAATTGATAAAGATTCATCAATATTTATGTTAGACATAAACAGTGTTAAGAGTTTAGCAACTTTTAAAAATGCTAATGAGTTTTATAAGCTTTTTTGTGAAAAGTTTTATTGGAAATATTTATATCAAAAGTTAAGAATTACTTCAATTGATGATATTCCTAATTTAAATCAATATTTTAATGAAGAAATGATTATCACTAATAAATATATTGTTAAAAATTTAGCTATTTTTGATTTAAGAAATATAGGATTTACCGAGAATTTTTGTTATCAAAAAAAAGGGGGGGTAATTATACAAACTAAGGAGTAAATAAGTCACTCAAAAAATTAATGGTGCGACCGACGAGATTTGAACTCGTACACCCTAAGGCACTACCCCCTCAAGATAGCGTGTCTACCAATTTCACCACGGTCGCGTTTGAGAAATTGAATTATATCAACATAAAGTTATGATAATTATTAAGAAGTAAAGTAAAAGTATAATTTTTTATTAAAAAAGTTTTTAAGATATAAGAAGTGGTATAGATTTAAGGAGAGTTTCCTTAAATCTAAGTTATTAAGACATTATTTCTTCAATAGTAATATAATCTCCAACTCTTCCTGTCATTTGCTCTGCATCAGTATTTACTGGAAGTGTTTTTTTACCTGGAGTCCATCCTGCTGGGCAAACTTCACCAGTTTTTTCTGCATGTTGCCAAGCTCTTACTTGTCTTAAAAATTCATGTACATTTCTTCCTACCATAGGTGCTTGTACTTCTTGTGCTACAACTGTACCCTCTGGATTGATTAAGAATCTTCCTCTTAAAGCAACTCCTTGCTCTTCAATCATCACACCAAAATTTCTACTAACTTCACCAGTTGGATCAGCACCTATTGTAAGTTTTAGACCTTTTAAAATAGGTTCAGTTTCCACAAATCTTTTGTGTGAAAACTTTGTATCAGTTGATACTGCAAGTATTTCTACACCTAATTCTTGAAACTCATCATATTTTGCATTCATTGCTGCTATTTCAGTAGGGCAAACAAATGTAAAGTCAGCTGGATAAAAGCAAACTACATGCCATTTACCTTTATAATCTTCACTATTTACTTCTGTATAGTGACCTGTCTTTGCATCATATGCTTCCATCTTAAACTCTGGAGCTTTTCTTAGTACTAAACTTGAACTCATTTTTATTTCCTTTTTTTCAATTATTTCATCGTTATTTATTATTTCTTTTTTCTGTGCTATTGGTTTTGCACCAGTATCGCATGCCATAAACATTCCTTTTTAATTATCCTAAAGGATAATCTTTTTCTTTTGATAAAAAAATTCTACATGAATATATCTTAAGAATTACTTAAATTATAATAAAAATTAATAAAATAATTATAACCTATACTTATAATATGAGAAAATGTTTTTATTATGAAGTTCAAATTAATAGAAAATAAAATAAAATACAAAAATTTTTATCAATATAAGGAATAAAATGGCTGGATTATTAGGGTATTTATCGATTTTATCAGATGATATTAGTGCACTTGCTAGTAAAACTATGGCTACTGCTACAACTACACTTGCTACTTCATTAGATGATGTAGGTGTACTTTTTGATGACATAGTAACTTATACAAAACTTGCAAGTGTAAAATCATCTGCTTTAGTTATTGATGATTTAGCTGCAATTGCAAGTTTTACAAACGAAACTACATCCGATATTTTGAAAAAAGAGCTAAAAGATGCAAGTAGTGTAAAAGAGTTCAAAGAAAATATACAAAAATTATCAAAGCAAGAGCAAGAGAAGATTATTGGTGAATTAGAGCAAATAAGACAAAAAGCAATAATACAAGCAAAAAGAAATGCAGCAAAAAGAGAGCTTCCTATTGTGTATAAAATAGCACTTGGAAGTTTAAAAAATAAATTTATCATTATTCCTATTGTTTTGCTTATGAGTTTTTTAGCTCCTTGGCTTATAGCTCCTACTTTAATATTAGGTGGAATATACTTAGCCTATGAGGGAGTTGAAGCTATTTTGGAAAAGCTTGGCAAGCATCATGAACATAAAAGTGAAAAAGATACTTTAAAAGAGCTTTCAAGTGAAAAACTAGAAGAGCAAAAGATTAAAAGTGCTATCAAGACAGATTTTATTTTATCTTTTGAGATTATTGTAATAACTTTAAGTTTAGTTGAAAAGAGTGATTTTATTACAAAACTATCTGTTTTGGTACTTATTGGACTTATTGCTACAGTTGTAGTTTATGGGCTTGTAGGACTTATTCTTAAGCTTGATGATATAGGATTTTATCTTCAAGAGAAAAAAAGTGCAGTTTCAAAAAGCATAGGAACTGCTTTTGTAAACTCTATGCCAAAGATAATAAAAACTATTTCTATTGTAGGTACAATAGCTATGTTAGCTGTGGGTGGAGGTATCATAGCCCATGAAACACATATTTTAAGTTTTCTTGATAGTTACTTGAAAACTATTGAATATATTGGAGGTTTTTTAATATTTCTAAGTGAAATATTACTTGGAGCAATAGTTGGGTTTTTAGTAGTTAAGTTACTACCTTTTTTTATGAAGTTTTCTAAAAAAAGTAAGTCTTAACAATATCAGCTAAAATATACATCATTAGTAGTGCGAAGATAATCTTATTGTAATTCATAAGATTATCTTAGCTAATTTATGGTTATGTTTACTTATATTTTGTAAACTTTTTTCCATATGCACTGTTTGTAAACTATCTTTTTCATCTAGTGTGATACAAAATCCCATCTTTTTCCAAAAGTTAAATCCCCCTGGTAAAAAATAGTGAGTATGTAAGTACATTTTTTCATACTCTTTGTTTATAGCAAATAAAGTTGTTAAGTTTAGTAGCTTTGAAGCTATACCTTGTCGTCTATACTCTTCTTTTACATAACATCTTCCAATCTCTGCAATTTTTCTGTTTTTGTATTTTTGTTGAAGAGGTTTTATTCTATTATCAAAAATAGATATACTAATTGAGGCAACAATACTATTTGATGTATCTAAAGCTATAAAAAAAGCATTGTTTTTTGTATCGTTTATCAAACTATCCATATTTTTATATAGTTTTTCATATCTACTTTTAGATAGTTTATTGTCATAATGTTTCATATACTCTTTTATAATATAATCTTTAGTTTGCTTTTGAAAGATATTGTTTACATACTTAAAATGTAGTTCTTTACTCATTTGTTTCCTTTATTTTTAAAGGTATTATTGAATCAATCAAAAGTTTTGTGTATTGATTTTGTGCCTGCCCTAAACAGTTGGTTTTCAATGACTCAACAACTTCTCCTTTAAAAAGTATTTTTATGTTTTCACACAAACTTGTTGCTACTTCTAAATCATGAGTTATTAAGAAAATTGTTAAGTTTTGCTCTTTTTTTAAATTTTTTATATATGTAACAACTTGTGATTTTGTAGATACATCAAGTGCACTAAATGCCTCATCTAAGATAAGAAAAGATGGCTTTGTCAAAATTGCACGCAATATACATACCCTTTGAAGTTGTCCACCACTTAGTTCATGGGGATATTTATCTAATAAACTTTTTGAAAGATTGAAAGTTTTTAATAAATCTTCTAGTTTTTCATTTGAAAAAGTAATCTTTCTTAACCAAAATGGCTCTTTTAAAATTTCTATTATTGTAAAAAGTGGATTAACAGAGTTTCTATAATCTTGAAAGACAACACTCATACTGTTTTTATCTATATTGATATTGCCTTTTGTTGGAGTGTCTATTCCTAAAATCAATCTACTTAAAGTTGTTTTTCCAGCTCCACTTTCACCAACTAATGCAAGTGAAGAGTTTTTTTGAAGATTTAGATTTATCTCTTTTAAAACAAACTCTTTTTTATATTTTTTCCATAGGTTTTTTATTTTAAGCATGACATGAACTCTTTAGATAAGTTTTCTTGTGTTGAAACTAAGAATTTAGTGTATTTATTTTTTGTATTTGTAAAGATAGTTTTAGCATCTGCTTTTTCAACTACTTTTGAATCTTTTAAAACAATAATATCTTTTGCAATATGAGAAATCAAAGCTAAATCATGAGAAACTATTATTATTGTTTTATCTTTTAAATTTTTCAATATATTAATAATCTCTTTTTGATTTATACTATCTAAAGATGAAGTTGGTTCATCTGCAATAATTATTTTTCTATTTTGTGTTAAAGCTATTGCTATCATAACTCTTTGAAGTTGTCCTCCACTTAATTCATGGGGATAGCTTTTTAAGATTTTACTACATCTTTTTAGACCAACTTTTCTAAGATATTTTATACATATTTTTAATTTTTCTTTTTTACTTTGTTTTGTTTTAATACTCTCTAACATTTGATATTTTATGGTATAAAGGGGATTAAAAGCATTTATAGCTTCTTGTAATATTACACAAAAGTTATCTTTTATAATTTTACTATTATTTAAAATATCTTTATTATTAAGTGTTATTTTCCCCTCAATATTAAGATTGCTAGAAATTAATCCTAAAATAGTCTTACAAAGTAGTGATTTTCCACTTCCACTCTCTCCTACAACTCCTAAAATAGTATTTTTTTCAATATCAATACTTATATCATCTAATAAAATCTCATTTGTTTTATTATCTTTTATGCTTAGATTTTCAATTTTTAAATATTTCATGAGTTGTCTTTTATTTTTAGATTATATGTTGGATCAAGAATATCTCTTATGCTATCTGCTAATATATTAAAAGATAAAACTACAAAAAGTATCATCAATCCAGGAGGTAGCATCATATATGGATTTATACTCATTAACTCTTTAGCTTCATTTAGCATTATTCCCCATTCACAAGTTGGTGCTTGTACTCCAAGACCTAAAAATGAAAGAGCCGAAATACTTAATATGATACTTCCTACATTTAGTGTAGCTAGCATAATTATATCACTTAATATTAGAGGAAAAAGATGTTTTTTTATGATTGTTCTTGATGGTATGCCAATTACTTTTGAAAAATGTATATAGTTAGTATTGACATGATTTAAAGTAAAAGAGTAAATCATTCTTGTGTACCATGCAACTTTTGATATTATTGCTGCAATTATTATATTTTCAATTCCTGTTCCTAAAAAGCCTATAATTGCTAACATCATAAGTTCACTTGGAAAAGATAACATAATATCACAAAATCTTAAAATCACAACTCTTAAAAGTTTGAAAAAGCTTGCAAGTAATCCAAGAATTAAGCCAAAGAATACTGTTATAATCATAGCAAACAAAGAGTAAAACAAAGTAGTTCTAATACCATAAATCAATCTTGAAGCAACACATCTACCCAAGTGGTCAGTACCTAAAGGATATTTTAAACTATATGATAATAACTTGTCATCAAGATTGATTAAATATGGATCATTTGGAGATACTAAAGGCGCAAAAAGTCCAGTTATTATTAGAAGTGTTATAAATATCAAACTTGCTAATGCTAATTTATTATTGACTATTTTTATTAAAAAATCTTTTCTCATATCAAACTCTTAACCTTGGGTCTCTTGCTTGTAGCCAAATGTCAGCTATTAGATTAAATATGATAAATAAAATCGCAATAAAAAGAATATAAGATTGTATTATTGGATAATCCCTTGCAAAAATTGCATGTACACAAAGTCTTCCAAGTCCTGGCAAACCAAAGATATTTTCTATAATTACAGTACCTGCAAATAGTTTAGGAATTGACATAGCTAGTGCAACAATAAATGGATTGATAACATTTTTTATTTTATGCTTTAATATTTCAAAATTATTAAGTCCTCTTGCTTTAGCATAAGTAATAAACAAAGAGCTTTTTATTTGTATTAAAGAGTTTCTAATAATTCTTACAAAAGTAGAGATATACGCTACTGCTAATGTAACAGCTGGTAAAATAATACTTTTTATACCATCTAATCCACTTGATGGAAAAATATTGAACTTTAAAGAAAAAAGCCAAATTAGTAATAAAGCTAACCAAAAGCTAGGCATAGCAGCTGATGTAAAGATAAATACTCTAGCTAGTTTATCAAAATAACTATTTTCATAAACTGCACACAAAACACCAATTAAAAAACCAAAAATAGCTATTAATAAAATAGCACTAAAAGATAGATATATTGTTACTGGTAGTGCTTGAATAAGTTCATCAAATACAGGTTGTTTTGTTTCATAGCTAGTTCCTAAATCTGCATTTAACAAATTTTTTATCCATTGAACATATTGTTGTACTAATGGCTTATCTAAACCTAACTCTTTTTTTGTCTCTTCTATTGCTTGTGGAGTAACTGTAATGTTGTTTATTCTTAGTGTAACTTCAGCTGGGCTACTAGGATTTAGATTTACTAAAATAAAGCATACTATAGAAACCCCTAATAAAAGGGGAACTATAAGTAATACTCTTTTTATTGTATATCTTATCATTTTGTCTTTTCAAGATACATCTTTTCAAATGGAATTTCATATTGAGAAAGATTAAATGTAATATTTTTAACCCTTGGATTAAATACAACTTTTGTTCTTGAATAGCTAAGAGGTATATATACATTTTCTTGATGAATATATGTAAATATCTCTTTATATAACTGTTTTCTTTTTTCTTCATTTGACTGTGTTAAAATATCTTGAATAGTATTATCTAACCAAGTCTTTCTTTCTAATCCCATTTGCGCTTGATAATCTCCATGTGCAGGTACTCTCCATGAAGAGATAAATGATTGCGGGTCATATGGAACTCCCCAAGATAAAGCATATTGTAAATCAAAATTACCACTTTTTTGTCTATCTAAAAATGACTGTTTCTCTTCTCCAATAATTTTTAAATTTACTCCAATATCTTTTAAATTACTTTGTATATATTCACTTATAACTTTTTCTTGTGCGTTATTTGCATTGTAATATAGTTTTAATTCAAGAAGCTTTCCATCTTTATATCTAAAGTTATCATCTTTTAAAATCCAACCTGAATCTTTAAGTAATTGATTTGATTTTTTAGTATTAAACTCTTTTGTTTTCAAATCAATATTTGAATAGGGTGTAGTTTTTGAAAAAAGTGTATTTGCAACTGATTCAGAATTGTTCAAAATCCCTTTGATTATAGCTTCTTTATTAATTGCGTGAGCCAATGCTAATCTTACTTGAGGATCTTTTGTAATCTCTCTTTTAGTGTTTATAAGAATAGCTCTTGAAGCAATAGGATTACTTAGTAGTATTTTTAAGCTATTCTCTTTTTTTAAAGCAGTAAAAGCATTTAAGTTTATCATATCTCCATCAGAACCAAAAATCAAATCAACTTCACCTTTTTGTAAAGCTAATAATATTGCTTGATGATTAGGTATTACTTTCCATTTTATTGAAGATATTTTAGGTAATTTATTCCAATATTTACTATTTTGTTCAAATAGTGCAAAACTATTTTTTTCATGTTCTTTTAATATCCAAGGTCCAGTACCATTATAACAAGAAAGACCATTTTTTGTCTTATTTTGTTTAAAACATTTTGGTGAAACAAAACGAAAAGGTCTAGTCATAGCTAATTCTGTAAGGGTTGGATAGTATGGGCTTTTTAGATTTAGTTCAAAAGTGTATTTATCAATTACTTTTGTTGAATCTATAACATTTACAAGTTCTAACCAAGCGTGTCTAACTTTGTTTTCTAAAATCGCATCAAAATTACTTTTAATAACATTTGCATCAAGTTTAACACCATCAGTAAATAAAACATCTTCTCTTAATTTAAAGATATATTTTTTCCCATTTTCTTTTATTTCCCAACTTTTTGCAAGCCAAGGTTTGATTCCATCTTGAGTATTAATAATCAATGGCTCAAAAACCATATTTTGTGCAGCCATCTCTCCTCTATATAAATGGGGATTTATATCTCTTATATCTTTTGTACTTGCATAAGTTAGTTCATTTGACTCTTTTTTATTCTCTTGACAAGCAATAAATATAAAAGTTGTAAAAAAAGTAACTGTTAAAATTAATAACTTTCTCATCTTCACCTCTTAAAATTTTTATAATTATAATTTTTTTATGTAAAATGAAAGTTATATTACTCTCTTCTTATGTAATTTTGGGACTAATTTGTAAGTTCTTTTTTATTATAAGAGAGTAATATAAATAAAAATATTTATAAAGGCTATATATATGAACTTAAATAATAAATCAATTCTTATCACAGGTGCAAATGGTGGGCTTGGTTCAATATTTGTAAAAAAAGCAATTGCTTTGGGTGCTAAAACTATTTATTGTGCTGCAAGAGATATAAAAACTTTAGAAGAGATTGAAAAATTATCATCAAATATAAAAACTGTAAAGTTAGATATTACAAATAAAGAAGATGTTGTTTCTTTTGCAAATAGTATTGACTCTCTTGATATTATTATAAATAATGCTGGTGTAAATAGTGCAAAAAGAGTCTTTGAAGATAGTACAATTGACTTTGATGTAAATGTTCATGGTACTTTAAATGTATGTAAGATTTTAAGCAAGAAGTTAAATAAACAAGGTGCAATTATTAATATCACTTCTGTTTTAGCTTTAGCAAATTTACCAATTATGGGATTATATTGTTCTTCTAAAGCTGCACTTCATTCAGTAACACAAGCTTTAAGAGCAGAATTAGCAAAAGATGAAATAGATGTTTATGAAGTTCTTCCAGGTCCTATTGATACAAATATGACAAAAGGTCAAGATATGCCAAAAGCTACACCTGAGTCAATTGTTTCTAATATTTTTGAAGCTTTTTTTAATAAAGAGTTTGAAATCTATCCAGATGATTTTTCAAAACAAATAAAACAAGGATTAGAAGCAAATCAATCACAAGTTTTAAAAGAGTTTGCTATGTCTATTAATAACTAGAAGTTTTTCTTCTAGTTGTAACAAAACTAATCACAAAGACACTATTTAAACAAAAATAATAAAATTTACAATATTAAAATTCAAGTATAAAGCCTTTTTGGGTATTATCATCACTTGAAATAATTCTATGAATAGGAAAGTATCTTGCTAAGAAATACTCTTTTTGTTAAGCTTTTATTGATATTTACACTACCTGCAATTGGTATATTATACTTTAGTACAATACTTGTACTTGATAAAATTGATACTTTAAGTCAAGTTGATAATATTCAAAATGATGTTAAATATATTTTTGCAACAGAAAAGGTAATTGATTCTATTCAAAAAGAGAGAGGCTATACAGCAATCTATCTAAATACAAAAAAATATAAGGATAAACTTTTTAAGCAAAGAGAGATTACAAATAGAGTTTATCAAGAGTTTCTAGTAACTATATCAAAAATAGAAAAAGAGACACAAAATTCAGAATATAGTGTCAAAAAAGTACAAAATATTTTTAATGATTTTACAAATATTAGAAAAAATGTTGATGAAAATAAAATTGATTCAAATAAAATAATTAAGTTTTATACTAAAATAAATAATATACTTTTATCAACTATATATTCAATAAAACCTATAAAATTTGTAACAAATTTCAATACAAAATTCGCATATATAGTCAATCTATTAGCTACAAAAGAAGCAGCAGCAGTAGAAAGAATAATGACTTCTTTATATATCATAGATAAAAAAATCTCTGATGAAAATTATCAAAAATTAATTCAAACATATACAATTCAAGATATAAATATTGAAGAGTTTTTACTAAGTGCAGAAAAAAATGAGATTGATGCTTATACAAATAATATTAAGCTTGCATATGACAAAAGATTAAATCATTTAAGAGAGAATTTAAAAGAGATTATTTATAAAGATAAGCTAAAACTAGATGATTGGTGGGAATTTTCTTCTTCTAGAATTGATGATTTTGGTAAACTTTATTATTTAGTAAGTAGTGAAGTTTTAAAGCTTACAAAAGAGATTGAATCACAAGCTACAAAATCTCAAATATTAAGTTTAAGCTTTTTATTTGTCTCTTTTGTAACATTAATAAGTCTTTTATTTGTATTAAAAGTTATTGTTTCAAATCAACAACAAAGTTTTAATAAGCTAAAAAAACAGCAAAATATATATAAAGTTTTAAACAAAATAAATAAAGTTATTTTAAAAATGCCTACAAGAAAAAAACTTTACAATAAACTACTTGGCACTATTGTAAATGATCAAAATATATCTTTAGGACTTATTTATAAAGTTAAAAATTCTCAAAGAAAAGTTATGCTTATTAAGGGTGAAAATCCTGATAATATTGTTTTTAAAAAAGAAGATCCAAGTAGTTCTATTTTTAAAAAGGCAATTATTTCTAGGAAAAACATAATAAAAACTTCAAATATAGAAAAAGTAAGTGATATTAAAGAGGATTTTTTTAAAACAAAAAACTTCTCTTCAATTGCTGTATTTCCAATAAAAAAATTTGAAAAAGTTACTGCTCTTATGGTTTTGTATTCAAAAAACAAAAACTTTTTTGATAATGAAATAGAGATTTTATTTAATAAAATGATTATTGATATGGAGTATGCTTTAGAGAAGATAGATTATGAAAAAACAAAAGCAAAACAAGAAGAGCAATTAACAATCGCATCATATGCTTTTGAATCAAATGAACCTATGATTATTACAAATAGTGAAGCAAAAATTATAAATGTAAATCAAGCATTTTGTAATGTTATGGGATATGAAAAGGGCGATATTCTAGGTAAAAATCCAAATATATTTCGTTCTGATGAGCATTCAACTGAATTTTATAAGCAAATGTGGAATTCAATACTAAAAAAGGGAACTTGGTCAGGAGAAATTTATAATAAAAAGAAAAATGGTGAAAAAATACCTTTAAAAGCTACAATTACTGCTATTAAAGAAAAAGATGGAAGTGTAAAACACTATTTATCTCAATACAATGATATAAGTGAACAAAAACTAAAACAACAATATTTGGAGTATCAAGCAACACATGATAGTTTAACTGCTTTGCCAAATAGAATGCTTTTATTTGATAGAATTGAACACTCTATTAATAAAGTTTCAAGATATAAAAATTATGGTGCATTGATATTTATCGATCTTGATAATTTTAAAACTATAAATGATACTTTAGGTCATGAAACAGGTGATGTTTTGTTAAAAGAAGTCTCAAAAAAACTGCAAGAAACAGTTAGAAAAGAAGATACTCTTGCTAGAATTGGGGGAGATGAGTTTATTGTTTTAGCAGATTTTATTGGAAGTGATAAAGCTAGTGCAAGAAACAATATTCAAATTTTAGCTTCTAAAATCAAAGGTTCATTAAATGATATAAAAATAATAAATGGATATGAAAATATTTCAACACCTAGTATTGGAATAACTTTATTTCATGATAGTACATTTAGCGTACAAGAACTAATCAAACAAGCAGATACAGCTATGTATATGTCAAAGCGTTTAGGAAAAAACAGAATCTCTTTTTTCGAATAAAATAATCTTAAATATCTATTAATAAAAAATAATAATTTTATAAATTAAGAAAAAATCACTTTTAAGTCCTTTTAAATAGTTAATATCTAATGAAAAAATCTTGAATAAAAGGATAACAAATGGGGAAGTATAGTTTAAAAACAAAATTATTAACTTTGATTTTTATTAGTGTTGGAATCTCTTTTGGAATATTAGGGTTCCAAAATGCAATAAATTCTTATGAATCTAAGTCTGCTTTAGTTAAAAATAAAGAGATGAATAATTCAAAAAATATTGCAGAGTATTTAGATGTATATTTCAACTCTAAAATTACTGTAGTTAATACAATCGCTAAAGCTTTAGAAAAAGAAGAGATGAATATTTATAATCAAAATATATTCAAAACCCTAGAACTTGGAAATAGTGCAGGGGAGTTTGGTCTTTTTTTTCTAGGATTTGCTGACAATGGGAATGAAGTTGAATCAGGTGGAAAAACCTTAACTTTAGAAAAAGATAATTTTGATGCAAGAAAAAGACCTTGGTTCAAACAAGCAGTACAAAAAAAAGCACTTGGTGTTACAAAACCTTATTGGGGAAAAACTTTAAATACTTATGTAGTAACTTTATACAAACCAATTTATAAAAATAACAAATTAGTTGCAGTATTAGGAGCAGATATTGCTTTAGATGTATTAATAAATAAACTATCTTCTGCTGATATTACACAAGGTGGATATGCTTATGTTGTAGATAACAACGATGGAGAGATTTTAATTCATAAAGATAAGAAATTCATGGGAAAAACTACTAAGTTTTTTAATGGAATGAAAACAAAAAGTGATGGATATCTTGTAGAAGAAGAAAAGGGTATTGAACAACATGTATTTTTTCATGAAATAAAAACTTTAAATTGGAGTATTCTTATTAAAGTTGCTGAAGAGCATATCTTTGGACAAATAAAAAAAGATATTCAAAAAACAGTGATTTTATTTATTGTTTTATTATCTGTAATTTTATTTATTTTATATCTATTTTTAAATAAAGCTTTAAGTCCTTTAGGAAAATTTGAAGATGGTCTTTACTCATTTTTTAGTTACTTAAAAGGTGAAAAGAAAACTATTGAAAAGCTAAATATAGACTCAAATGATGAGTTTGGGAAAATGGGTAAAATAGTTGATGAACAAATGCAAATAATAGAAAATTCATATCAACAAGAAGAGCTTCTTATTCAAGAAGTAAAACAGATTGTAAGAAGTATAAAAGATGGTAATTTATCTTGCGAGGTTACAAAGCAAACATCAAATTCATCATTAAATGAGTTAAAAGATATTTTAAATGAGATGATTAAGTCTATTAGAATGGATGTAAATGATGATGTTGTTCAAATTAAAACAGTGTTAGAGTCATACTCACAACTTGATTTTACAAACGAAATAAAAAATCCTACAGGAAATATTGCTATAAAGATAAATCAACTTTGTCAAATCATTACAAAAATGCTTCAAACAAATAAGCTTAATGGTGAGCTTTTAAATGAAAAATCTCAACTTCTATTAGAAAATGTAAACCAGTTAAATATCTCTACAAATGAAACTGCTGTATCTTTAGAAGAGAGTGCTTCTGCATTAGAAGAAGTTACAAATACTGTAAAAGCAAATACTCAAGATATTAGAACTATGACTAACTATTCAAATGAATTAAGTCAAGCTATAAATGAGGGTGAAAAACTTGCAAGTTCAACTGCTAAAGCTATGGATGAAATAAATGAAGAGACAAAACTTATTGTTGAAGCAATCACAGTAATTGATCAAATCGCTTTTCAAACAAATATCTTAAGTTTAAATGCAGCAGTTGAAGCAGCAACAGCTGGTGAGTCAGGAAAAGGCTTTGCAGTTGTTGCAGCAGAAGTTAGAAACCTTGCAAATAGAAGTGCTCAAGCTGCAAGTGAAATAAAAACATTAGTTGAAAAAGCAACTTCAAAAACTCACAATGGAAAAGTTATTGCTGATACTATGATAACAGGATATAGTAAATTAAGTCAAAATGTAGAAAAGACTACACATATTATTAGTAATATTTCAACAGCTTCAAATGAGCAAAAAATTAGTATTGAGCAAGTAAATGAAATGGTTACTAAAATTGATGCTCAAACTCAAGAAAACTCAAGAGTTGCAGGAAATACTCAAGATATTGCTAAATCAAGTTCAAATATTGCATCTGAAATATTAAAAAGTGCTAGTGATAAAAAGTTTAATGAAGATTAATTAAGTTTGTTCATAAAGAGTTTTTACTCTTTATGAATCTCTAAATTTCTTTTGATTTACTGTGTTTAGTATCTCTTTAGCTACACTTGATGTATTTGTTGCTATATCATGTGTTTGACTAGCAACAGATGCATTACTTTGTGTTTGTTGATCAAGTCTAGTAATTACATCATTGATTTGTTCAATGCTTGTTTTTTGCTCTCTTGATGCATCAGAAATATCAGTAATTGCTTCTGTTGTTTTTGATATATTTTCATTCAATGAGTTATATCCTTTTATCATATCCCCTGCAATTACTTTACCCTCATTTGCTTTTAAAGTCGCATTTTCAACTATTGATTTAATTTGATTAGCTGCTTCTGCACTTCTACTTGCAAGGTTTCTAACTTCAGCTGCAACTACTGCAAAGCCTTTTCCAGCTTCACCAGCTGTTGCTGCTTCAACTGCTGCATTTAGTGAAAGAATATTTGTTTGGAATGCAATTTGGTCAATTACTGTAATTGCTTCAGCGATTGCATTTGTTTGCTCATTTATTTCTTCCATTGATTTAGCAGTAGAACTTGCAAGTTTATTACCTTCTTGAATTGATTGTGTCAACTCTTCTGAGTGTCTTGACATATCACTAATTCTATTTGTATTGTTGATAATTGTACTTGTGATCTCTTCAACGGCTGCTGCTGTTTCTTCAAGTGAAACTGCTGTATCATTTGAAGCTTTATTTAATATATCAACATTGTGTAATAAAGTATTTGAACTTTGTTCTAAGTTGATACCATTTAATTTATTCTCTCTTAACATCTCATTTATGATTTCACATAAATTATTTAGCCCTTTAGAAACTTTTCCATCAGGATTTTCTATCATATTTACAAAGTTTAGATTTGAATACTCTTCAAGAACATTTAAAATTGGATTGATATCACTATTTACATTCTCATTAATAGTTTTTATCATCTCATTTAAAATATCTTTTAACTCATTTAATGATTTATTTGATGTAGATTTATTTACTAATACATCAAGTTTTCCATTATTGATATGATTTACTACATCTTTAACTTCATCAATTAGCAGTTTATCTTCTTCAAAGCTTGCTGCTACATGTTTCATCTCTTTATCAATAACATTTGCCATATTTCCAAACTCATCTTTTGTTTGAATATTTAACTCTTTAATCTCGTCTTCTTCACCTTTTAAGTATTTAAAGAAAAAGTTTAATCCCTCTTCTAAAGTTTTTATTGGTGCAAGAAGTTTTATTAAGCTAAATAGTAATATTGATAGTATTACAATAAGAAGAACAATATATAAAATTACTTCTTTTATAACACTTGCAAAAATCTCTTCATATATTTCAGCTTTATTTAACTGAACCATCAAATGCCATTTAGTTAAATCAACTGTATTATAAGCAGCTAGTAACTCTTCACTTCCAAGAGTTGCTTCTCCAAAGTCTAAAGTATTTGATGTTTTTATTTGTTTAAAAACTGTACTCTCTTTTTTTAGTATGTCTTTATTTTTATGAATAAGAATATTTCCATCTTCATCAACTAAATAAGCAAATCCAGTCTCTTTTAACTCTACTGTTAATATTGTATCAACAATAGTATCAATAAATATATCAGAACCAACTACACCAAGAACTTCACCATCTCTTATATATGGTGTATAAACTGTAACAACAAGTTTTTTAGTGCTTACATCAACATATGGTTTAGAAACACCAGAAGTTTTTTTCTGTATTGCATCTTTATACCATGGTCTAACTCTTGCATCATAGTTGTCTTTTTCTTTATTTAAAACTTTTCCATCAGATAAAATCAAATCTCCTGTACTTTGTAAACCTATATATAAATCTACAAAATTACCTGATTTTTTACCCAATAGTAATTTTTCAACTAGTTTTTTATTTGTAATATCTAAACTATCTTTATCAATCTCTTCAGCTACTGCTTCTACAATATCAACTTTTGATTGTAAGAAACTATTTATATATCTTGAGCTTTCTTTTGCTAAGTCTAACTCTTTTTGTTTGATTGTATTATACTGAGCATTGTATTCATTTGTTGAACTAAATATCCCAAGAGCAATAAATGAAAATGACACACTTACTAATATCAGTAATAGAAGTTTTGTTTTTATACTATTTGTTTTCATGACACTTCCTTTTGTCTTTTTTTAACTATACTGTAATCTTAGCTAAAAAAAGTTGTAAAATAGTATCATTTTGTATAAAAACTATATAAATTTTGAAAAAAATTGTTAAAATAATTTTTTTATGAGTTACTGTTTAAAGTGTCATTATATAGGTGTTTTAATTTTGTTAGAATTAAAAAAAAGGGTCAAAACACATATAGTGTCTTGACCCTTTTGTATATTTATAAAATCTGTAGTTTTATAAATTACCCTAAGAATGGGTTTGCATATAAAGCAATCATAGCAATTACTAATGCATAAATAACTTGTGCTTCGATCATCGCTAATGCAATGAACATTGTAGTCATTAATTTTCCACCTAAACCTGGGTTTCTAGCAGTACCAGCAATTGTTGCAGCAGCAGTGTTACCCATACCAATAGCACCACCTAATGCAGCAAGACCAAGTCCAATCCCAGCAGCTACTACAGAGTAAGCTTTTAAAGTTTCGTTTGCAACTGCACCATCAGCAGCGAATGCAGCACCAGCAATAGCTAGCATTAAAAGAACGATTTTTTTCATTCTATATTCCTTATTATTTTTTATTTTCAAAGTCTGTTCGGATAGCGTAACCTTAGAATAACTAAAGCAACCTAAACATAAATGCCTAGATTTCCCTACTTATCACTTTGAGTGACAAGATTATACATGAGAGTTTATTAAATTTTCTTTAGTTAGTATGTAAAAAGATTATAAAATTACAAAATGTAACAAAGCATATTACTAATTTGATTTTTTTTAAAATTGCAGTATAATCTGTCTTAAAAAAACAAAGGACTTACATGAAAAGAGTTTTTCTTTTTTTCTTAGCATCTTTATTAATCTTTCTAGGTCTTTTATATGGGCTTTTATTTACTCCAACAGGTAACTCTTTAGTATCTTCATATATACAAAAAAGTGCAAATGAAAATATCAATGCAGTTTTTAAAGTAAAAGAGTTTAGTTTAACAACTAGTAAAATTAAATTTGTTGCAACAATTGATGAAAATTCAGAAATTGATGTGATTGGTGATTTGGCGCTATTACAAAAACGAGTTGATTTAAATTATGAGGTAAATATAAAAGATTTATCAAAACTTGAAAAGTTTACAAAACAGAAGTTAAAAGGTAGCTTTTATACAAAAGGAACAGTAGTTGGTGATGAAAAACTAACTAAAGTTAATGGGATAAGTAATATTTTTGATAGTAGTACATCTTATGATATAAAGCTTAAAGATTTTAAACCAAGTGATATAAAGTTTTTGATTACCAATGCTAAAATCAAAGATATTTTATATACTTTAAATCAACCTTTATATGCAAATGGATTAATAAGTATTGATGGTAAAATAAATAATCCAAACATTACAAGTCTTGATGGAATTATTTCAACAGTAATTACAAGTGGTGAAGTAAACAATGAAGTAGTAAATAAAGCTTTTAATCAAAACTTGATGGTTCCTTTAACATTTAAAGGTGATATTGTTACAAATCTAGAGCCAAATAAAGCAGTTTCGAAAATAGACTTTTTTACTTCAATGGCAAACTTACTAGTAAAAAAAGCAGTTGTTGATTTGACAAATATGAATATAAATAGTGATTATTTACTAAGTATTCCTGATTTGATAAATTTATATGATCTAACACAAACAAAAATGAGAGGATCAATAAATATAGATGGTGATATTGAAAAAACAGCTACACTAATGAAAGTCTCAGGGGCTTCAATGCTTTTAGATGGAAGTTTAAATTTTACATTATTAAATGATGATTTAAAAGCTGATATTAAAAATATAGATATTCAAAAATTAAATCATATGATGTACTATCCTGATTTTTTCACATCTAAAGCAAATGCAAATTTAATATATAATATCAAAAAGCAACAAGGTGATTTAGTAGCAACTCTTTCAAATGGACAGTTCTTACCAAATGAGTTCTCAAAATTAATAAATACATTTGCAAAATTTGACATCACAAGAGAAGTTTATGAAAGTATTGATGTTAAAAGTACTATTAATGAAAAATTAATTAATTCAACTATTGATATGAGTAGTGATTTAACACAAATAAATGTAACAAAAAGTGAAATTGATTTAGATAAATCAACAGTTGATGCATTAGTAAAAACTCAATTAAAAGGGGTTGAGTTTGATACTTTTATAACAGGAGATTTAAAAAGTCCAAAAGTTTCGGTAGATACAACAAATCTTTTAAAACTAAAATTAAAAAAAGAGAGTGAAAAAATTATAAAAAAACACTCTAAAAAACTTGAAGAAAAACTAACTGAAAAGTTAGGAGAAAAACAAGGTAAAAAAACTACTCAAGAGATAATCGAAGGATTTAGAAAATTCTTTGGAAATGAATAATTATAATAAAATAGAGTCTTCCTCTATTTTATTATTTCTTTGAAAACAGTACTTTTATACATACCTTATTCTATTTTGATAATCATTGTCACTTTTAAGTTACTCTTAAACTACATTTTGTTTTAATTTCATATTGATAATAAATATTAAAATTAAAAAAGGAAACATAAATGACATTTACAAAAACAAAAGTTCTTGTAGCTTCTCTTTCACTTGCTGCTACACTTGCACTTACAGGTTGTGCAACTTCACAAGTTAACACAAGCAATAATCAAGTAACTGCTCAAGAGTTATTGAATTCTTATTCAGATATTGCTTTAGCTAATTATAATGATGCCTTAAAAGATGCAAAACAATTAGATAAAGCAATAAATGATTTTGCAAATAACCCAACACAAGTAAATCTCGATATTGCAAAAGCAGCTTGGTTAAAATCAAGAGAATCATATGGTCAAACTGAAATCTTTAGACTTTCAAATGGTCCAATTGATGCAGAAGAGGGTTGGGTAGCAGAAGCTTATGGTGCCTTAGAAGGACAAATCAATGCTTGGCCTCTTGATGAAAATATGATTGATTATACAACAGATGCAAATAATAAAAGAACATCTGGAAATATTATTGATACAAAGGGTGAATTTAATCCAGGTGGTGAAGAAAGTACAGTTGTAAATGTAAAAGATATTACTGTAGATGCATTAACTGCACTTAATGAAAATGGTGGAGAAGCAAATGTAAGTACAGGTTACCATGCTATTGAGTTTTTATTATGGGGACAAGACCAAGATTACTCTAACTTTATAAAAGATTCAATTACAAATGGTGCATTAGTAGCTGGGCAAAGACCTTTAAGTGACTTTACATCTGATAAAGATGCTAAAAGAAGACTTGATTATTTAAAAGCTACTAGTAAAAAAATTGTTTCTGATTTACAAACTGTAACTTCTGCTTGGAAAAAAGAGATAAATGGAAATACAGGTTTATATCAAGCTGCACTTTTAGGAAAACTAAAAGGTGAAAATGCATCTAAAAATATTGATGAAAAAACTGCATTAAGACAAATCTTTGCTGGTATGGGTGTATTTGTTAAATCAGAACTTGCAAATGAAAGAATTGCAGTTGCTGTATTAACTCCAAGTGAAGAAGATGAACACTCTTGCTTCTCTGATAATACACACAGAGATATTGTTGCAAACTATAAAGGTTTCAAAAATGTATTAATGGGAACATATAATGGAATGTCATATGGAAAAGCACCAATTAATATGTTAGATAATGAAACAAAAGATAGAATTTTAAATCTTATGGCTTCAATTGAAGATAAAATTGCAAACATAGATGCAATAGCAAAAACTTCAAGACACTTTGATTATCAAATTAGACCAAGTGACCCACAAGCAAAAGTTATAGTAAAACTTAAAAATCAACTAAGAAAACTTGGTGATGAGATGGTTAATGTAGCTAAAGCAAATGGTATTGAATTATCAAATGATGATGTTACAGATCCAGAAGAAACAAAACTTTAATTTTTCTGTAAAAAAAGTAGTATTATTAAAAAGTCTTGTAGCAATATTTGCTACAGGGCTTTTTGCCGTTAATAATGCTTCTGATATTTACACTGAAAAATTGAGTAAAAATAGTATATTTAAACCAATAAAAGGTTTAAATAATAAACAGTATGATCAATATATCTTAGGGAAAAGTTTTTTTAGAATTCCTTGGGTTGAGTCACCAAGTGCAACAACTGCAAGAGATGGACTTGGACCTTTATATAATGCAAATACATGTATCTCATGTCATCCTGCAAATGGACGAGGAACTTTATATAAAAAAAATAGTACTAATCTTTCAAGAGCTTTAGTAGTAAGACTTTCAATTCCTTCAAATAATACTAAAGAGCATAAAGAGTATATGCATAAAAATGGTTTTGTTCCTGAGCCAAATTATGGGGCTCAATTATCAATAAATGGTGTGCATGGTGTAATGTTTGAGGGAAGACCTAATTTAAAGTTTGAAGAAGTAAAAGTTACTTTTCCTGATAAAGAAGTTGAAACATTACTAAAACCTACTTATCTTTTAGAAGATTTAAATTATGGAAAACTTCATAAAGATGCAGCTATATCTTTTAGACTTGCTCCAACACTTATGGGAATGGGCTTAATTGAACTAATATCAGATGAAGCAATTTTAGCAAATGAAGATATTGATGATAAAAATAGTGATGGTATTTCAGGAAAAGCAAATAAAGTATATTCTCCTAAAACAAACAAGATTGAGTTAGGAAGATATACTTGGAAAGCAAGTGCTGCAACAGTTGTGGAACAAGTTGCTGGTGCAATGCACAATGATATGGGGCTTACAACGCCTTTTTATCCACAAGAAAATTGTACAAAAACACAAAAAAAGTGTAATGAAGCACCAAAAGATATGAGATATGAGTTTGATGTTCCTCAAAATAGACTAGATGCGGTTGAGTTTTATTTATCAAATCTAAGGGTTTATAAACCAAAAGAAGATGAAGAGTTTAAAAAAGGATTAAAACTATTTAAAAAAGTTGGATGTGCTTCTTGTCATATTACCAGTTTTGAAACAAAAATTGGAACAATTAGACCATACTCTGATTTTTTACTTCATGATATGGGTGAAGAGTTAGCTGATGGAAGAGTTGAGTTTGAAGCAACAGGAAGTGAGTTTAGAACACCTTTACTTTGGGGATTGGCACTGCATGAAAAAATCAATGGTGAAAAGCCAAGACTTTTACATGATGGAAGAGCAAGAACATTTCAAGAAGCTATTTTATGGCATGGTGGTGAGGCTTCTAAAGTTAAACAAACATATATGAACCTACCAAAAGAAAAAAGAGAAGAATTAATTAAATTTTTAGGAAAATTATAATGAGAAAAATCGTTTTATTATTGGCATTTGTAATCTCTTTTGCATTTTCAAATACATTGACAAATATAGTAAAAAATATATCACTACCAAATGTAAATAATGCAATAGAAGATTTAAACAATTTAAAAAAGAGTTATAGCAAAGATGATTTTAAAAAACTTGTAAAATCATGGAAAAAAGTACAAGCAGTTTATTTAGCTGGAACTATCAATGAAGACTATATTGATACTCCAAGATATGTGGATATTTTCCACTATGGAAATGAAGATATTACTGTTCAATTAAATAGAGCTATTAAATCAACAGATGATGCAAAAATAGAGTTATTTAGAAACTCTACAAAAAGTATCAATGCAGTTGAATATATGCTTTTTAAAGATGAAACTTTATCAAAAAGAGATAAAGAGCTTTTAGATGTAATGTTTGAAGCAATAAGTTCACACTTAAATGATATTAAAAATGTTTATTCAAACTTTTTAAAAGGTGAAGAAAGAGATGAAAAATGGGGAAATGCAGCTATTATTAATATCTTGATTGATTCTACTTATAAATTAAAAGAGTGGAGAGTTGGTGACCCAGCTGGATACTCAAGAAAATATAAAGACAATCCAGATAATAAAAGAGGTGAGTACTATTTATCAAAGCAAAGTTTTGCAGCAATTAAAGCAATCTTAGATGCACACAATCAAATTATAGGTGAACAAAAGTATAAAAACTATGCAACTATGGCTATTGATGGTGGAGCAAAAAAACAAGTATTAGAAGTAAGAAAAGTATTAGATGAATCATACAAAGAGTTAGCAAAACTAAAAAAAGATGATTTTACAAATGCAAAAGCACTATTTGAAGCTTTAAGCAAATTTCACAATACTTATTATCTATCACTTATTGAAGAGTTGTCTGTAACTGCAAAAATCTTAGATGCGGATGGTGACTAGTGGACTTTTTTGCACTTGAGTATTTTATCAACCCAAACAAAAGAATATATTGGGGATTTTTGCTAAGTTCTTTAGTAATTACATTTATATATATTTATTTGAAAAAAGATAGTAATTCTAAAATACTATTTTCTTCAAAACTTTGGTGGCACCCAAGTGCAAGACTTGATTATAGTTATTTTTTAGTTTCTTACTTTATTAAACTATTTATGATTTATCCTGTGGTTATAAGTGCAAAAACAATAGCTTTAGAAGTTAATTATACTATGAGTGAACAATTTGGATATTTTTTTACAAACTCATTTTCTTATGAAACTATTATGATTTTGTACACAATCACACTTTTTACAGTAAGTGACTTTACAAGATACTGGATACATAGGTTTTTACATACAATTCCATTTTTATGGCACTTTCATAAGGTGCATCATAGTGCAAAGGTCTTGAATCCTTTGACTTTTTATAGGGTACATCCTATTGAAAATATACTTTTTGGATTTAGATACTCAATAAGCATAGGGCTTGTTACAGGAGTGTTTATTTACTTTTTTGGAGCAATGCTTAGTGTATATGATATTTTTGGAGTAAATGTATTTGTATTTGTGTTTTCACTACTTGGCTCAAACCTTAGACATTCACATGTGAAATTTAAATATTTTTCATGGTGTGAAAAATGGCTAATTTCTCCATATATGCATCAAATACACCATAGTACAAAACATTTGGATAGAAACTATGGTGGATATTTGGCTATATGGGATAGGGTATTTAATACCCTTACCTTATCAAATGAGGTAAAAAATATAAAATTTGGACTAAGAAAGGAACAAATGGGCGATTATGATTCTTTATTGAAGCTTATTTATACACCTTTTTTAACTTTACTACAAAGGAAAAAGATATGAGATATCTAAAAATGATTGGTTTTTCTTTGATTGCATTGATAATAGCAGGATGTAATCAAACACCTACTATGTCAAAAAAAGAATTGGCAAAACTACAACTAGAAAAAGAACAATTAGGTAAAATTCTATTTTTTGATAAAAATTTATCTAAAAATAGAACTCAAAATTGTGCAACATGTCACAATCCAGAAAGAGGATTTGCTGATGATAGAGATAATGGTGTAGGAAAGATGGCATCACTTGGAGATGACAATAAATCACTTGGAGATAGACAAGCTCCAACAGCATCATATGCTATGTTTTCACCAGTATTTCACTATGACAAAAAAAATAAAAAATATAAAGGTGGACAATTTTGGGATGGAAGAGAAGGAACACTAGCTGGACAAGCAGGTGGACCACCATTAAACCCAGTAGAAATGGGAATGCCAAGTAAAGAAGCTGTTGTAAATAGACTTAAAGAAAATGAGTATTATATACAAAGATTTAAAGAAATCTATGGTGAAGATATCTTCAAGTCAAATGAAAAAGCATTTTTTGCTATGACTGAGCTTATTGAAGCTTTTGAGATGACTAAAGAGTTTGCACCTTTTGACTCAAAATATGATAGATATTTAAAAGGTGAATATGACTTAACAGTATTAGAAGATTTAGGGCGTTCAATATTCTTCTCAAACAACAATAACTCTTGTGCAAATTGTCATGTACTAAAAGGTGAAGATAAAAAAGGTGAAACTTTTACAAACTATGAGTATCACAATATAGGAACACCAATAAACCATGAATTAAGAGCCAAAAATGGAACAACTGCAATAGATAATGGACTTTTAAATAACCCAGCTGTAACAGATGAAAAACAAAAAGGTAAATATAAAGTTCCAACACTAAGAAATGTGGCAGTTACAGGACCATATATGCACAATGGTGTATTTAAAGACCTAAGAACAGTTGTAGAGTTTTATGATAAATACAACAATAAAGATAGAAAAATAAACCCAGAAACTGGTAAACCATGGCAAGATCCAGAAGTAGAAGAAACAATCTCACTTGAAGATCTTAAAGCAAACAAACTAATAGATAGAAAAGTAGAAGCACTTGTAGCTTTTATGAAACTACTAACTGACAAAAGATACGAACACCTACTAGAAGAAAACGAAAATAAATAATCAAAAGGTTAAAGCCTTTTGATTATTTGCAATTTAATTTTATAAATAACAATATTTTTTAAGAGTTTTGAAACCAAGTGGCTTATATACTTTATTTATAAAAGTAGGGAGAAAACTATGAATAAAAAAAGAGTTTTGATAACTGGTGGAAATAAAGGTATTGGTTTAGCTGTTTCAAGAGCTATGTTAGAGCTAGGACATGAGGTTATTATGCTTGCAAGGGAGTTTGAAACTTGTCCTTTAGTTGGGGTAAAAGATGTAACTGCTGTTGAGTTTGATTTATCAAAGCTTGAAGATTTACCAGCACTTGCAAAAGAGCTTGGTGATATTGATATTTTGATAAACAATGCAGGTTATATGCAACCTAAATATACATATGACAACTATCCTGTTGAAGCAAGAAATGCTATTATGAATGTGGATTTATATGCTCCTATTGAACTTATGAATCTATTTTGTGAGCATATGAAAAAGCAAAAATATGGAAGAATAGTAAATACAGCTTCAATTGCTGGACAAGTAGGGCATCCTGATGTTTGGTATGGTATTGCAAAAGCTGGACTTATAAATGCTACAAAAATCTATGGAAAACTTTTAGGTGCACATGGTATTACTGTAAATTGTGTAGCTCCAAGTCCAACAGAAACAGATATGCAAAAAGATAATTCAGAAGATAGAAAAAAAGAGTTTAAAAAGACAGTTGCCACAGGCAGATTTGCCCAGCCAGAAGAAGTAGCAAAAGCAATTGTTTGGTTAGCAACAGATTGTCCAGAATATATCAATGGTATTTGCCTTGATATAAACAACTGCTCATATCCAAGATAAAAAAATAGCTAGAGTTATTCTAGCTATTTTGATTGTTTAGTATCTAGCTTAAATCTTAAAGTTTTGTAAACTTTGCATTTACACCTATTATTTGGTATTTAAAACCATAGCCATAATCAACATCTGTGTTAATTGTCCCTATAACTTCTACTTTATCACCTATTTTTACTTTTTCATCTGCGTTTGGAGATCTAAAGATTATAGAGTCATTTGTACCTTTGATTTTAACCCATGTATTTCCAAGTACTTTATTTGATACTTGTACTACTTCACCTTGGATTTGTACATTTTTATTTTTAAAGGCATCTTTTTTCTCAAAAAGTTTTGCAATTGTTGTTTTGATTGCTTTGTCTTTTGATATTACAATTTCATCAAATTTTGGATTAGGTTTTTTACCATTTGTCATTTGTCCGTGAATTCCATGTACATTATTTGTTCCATGAATTGCTTTTTTTGCATTTGGCATCTCTGCAAACATTACTTTGTCAAATGTTCTATTTAATGCAGTACTTTTAAAGTTTTTCATCCACATTTGTTCACTAACTTTAATAGTCTCACCAACTATTAGTTTTGTAGCTGGAACTGCTGCCCAGTAGTTTTTATCTTTATCTTGGATTTTTACATATGTGTAGCTACCCGCATCTTTAAATTCTAAAACTTTTCCCTCATGAATTGTATCTTTTTTTGCAAAAGCTGTATTTACACTCAATAATACACCAACACAGCCAATTGTTATTTTTTTTAACATTCTTTTTCCTTAGTAAAAATTGCCTTCCCTTGCTTGAATTTTATATTAATTAAACTTTATAAATTCTTTTTAGTTTAACTTTATAAAGTTTTGTTTATAATATAAAGACAAAACATACAAATATAAGGTTTTAAATGAAAATAAAACTTATTTTATTTTTTTTTATGTTTACTCTTTTTTCAAAACTTTTTGCTCAAGATATAGAAAATAGAATAGATTTAAAATCACTTTTTTTACTATCTTTAGAACAAGAAAAAGAAAAAAGTATCAAAAATAATAATCTAATAGTAAATAATAATAAATTTTTTATAGATAATCAAAGATTAGTAAATGGATTATATTCTCAAAGTAACTATAATTCATTGACAGTTTTAATACAACTTTTATATACAAATCATGATATTTTAAAAAGTAAGCAAAGCAAATATCTTTTAGATAGTGTATTATATGCAAAATATGAGGGTCTTAAAGAAGCTACTTTATA